>JAGADT010000023.1 GCA_017613475.1 Desulfovibrionaceae bacterium
GGCAGCAATGCCGACAGTGCCAGCGCCCTGGCCCAGGCCCGCCGCCGCGACGGCGGCGGAGGCGGAGGCGGCATTTACGACCTATACGCAGGCATGGTCCAGCTGGCTGTCATGGAACACTGGCATCCCCGTATGTACAGCGGCAGCAATCTCATGACCAGCGTGTGCGTAAAGCTTGACGCCAATGGCAAGGTCCTGGACGCAAGGGTAGAGCGCAGCTCCGGCCAAAAAAATTACGACGCCCTGGCCATCAACGCCGTTATGAGCGCCAAGATGCCCAAGCCCCCCACGCCGGCGCAGCAGAACCTCCTCCTCCATTTCAGGCCGAAAGGCGCCAAGGTCGCGCCCTCCAACAAATGAAGGGATGTTCAATGAACCGGCTGAAGTTTCTGCCTGCATTCGTCCTTGCCCGATTCCTGGCCTTTGCCGCTGCAAGGACCTGCCCCAGGACTTCACGCCGGAGCAGAAGCGCCTGCTTATCGATTTCGATCCGCTGAATATGGTGAACGACCGCTAGCTTCTCCCTTTGCCCCCATAACCCTTCATCCGGCTGACAAAAAGGAATGTTCAATGAACCGGCTGAGATTTCTCCTTGCATTTGTTCTCGCTCTTTTTCTGACCCATGCCGGACTGGCTCAGGCCGATGTGCAGGTTGACATTTACGGAGGAGACGGCCAAGCCCGCTCCAACCTCGCCATGGCCGCTCCACTTACAGGTTCGAACCAGCAGGCCACCAGCAACGGCGCCAAGCTTGACACCGCCATCCGCGAAAACCTCGCCTTTGTTCCCTTCCTGAGCCTCATGGATTCCAAATCCATCCCCGGCGGCACGGTGCTGAACGGCTACCAGATGCCCAACCTTGACCTCAACCGCTTCCAGCTGGCGGGAGCCGACATGCTCATTACTGCCGGCTGGCCCTCCGGCGATAAAAACGGCTCCACCGTTGAAATGCGCCTGTATGGAACCGCTGCGGGCAACTTTATTTTCGGCAAGGCCTATGACAACGTTCGCTCCTCCAACATCCAGGAAACGGCGGACAGGTTCTGCGCTGACCTTATGGAAGCGCTCACGGGCCAGAGCTATTTCTTCCGCGGCACGCTCGCCTTTGTGAAAAGCGCCCGCAGCGCCCGGCAGCGCAATGTCTGGATTGTAAAGCCAACCGGCAAGGGGCTGCGCCAGATCTCCTCCATTCCGGGCATTGCCATGTCGCCTTCATGGTCGCCGGACGGCCGCTACCTTGTGTTCTCCCACATTGATGACAGCACGCACTCCCTCGCCGTATGGAACAGGGCCACAGGTCAGATGCAGCGCATCCGCTTCCCCGGCAACACCGTCATCGCCCCCGCCTTTCTGCCGGACAACCGCGTGGCCGTGAGCCTTTCGCGCGCCGGCGGCTACCCGGATATCTACCTGCTGAACCGTTCCTTCCAGAAAGAGCGCGGGCTTGAACGCAGCCCCTCCATCAACGTCTCGCCCACCTTTGATTCCACGGGCACCAAGATGGCCTTCTGCTCCAGCCGGCTGGGCGGCCCGCAGATCTTCCTGAAAAACCTCAGCACCGGCTCTGTCATCCGCGTGTCCCACGGCGGCTCATACAACACCGAGCCCTGCATCAGCCCGGACGGCACGCTCGTTGCCTATACCAAGCATACAGGCTCGGGATACCGCATTTTCGTGCATGACCTCGCCACGAATTCAGAGCGCCAGGTCACCTATGGCCCCGGCAATGACGAACATCCCGCCTTCGCGCCGGACAGCTACTTTTTGGCCTTCACCTCCACGCGTTCCGGCGGGAGGAAAATCTACCTCACCAGCCGCCATGGCGGCTCGGCAAAGCTCGTTCCCACCGGCGCGGGCGACGCTTCCTTCCCCCGCTGGGGCCTGTAGGCCCTGAAAAGCAAGGATCCAAAAGGCGCGTGCTGCATACCGCAGGGCACGCGCCTTTTTATTGGATCAGTGAATCATTGGATTACGGCTTGCAGAAGCAAAGATTCACGGCAGGCTCCCTCAACAAATACAGAAAACGCAAAAGTCCGCACCCATGCCAACCATGCTTGTCCTCGGCGCGTCTTCCGCCATTGCCCAGGCAGCGGCCGCGCGCTTTGCCGCCCATGGCTGGAGGCTCTTCCTCGCCGGCAGGAATGCCGCCGATCTGGAGGCGCTTGCTGAGCGTATTGCAGCCCGCACCGGCCAGCGCCCCGCGTGTTTCCTCTTTGACATCCTGGATGATGCCGCCGGCATGGAGCGCTTCCTGGACAGCCTGCCCTGCCTGCCGGATGCCGTGCTCTGCGCGGTCGGGATGCTTGCCGAAAAAAGCCCTGATGCAGAGCCTGACGCCGAGCTTGCGGAGCGCATCCTGCAGACGAACTTCAACGGCCCGGTGCGCATGCTGCGCCTCATTGCCGGGCGCTTCAGGCAGCGGGGGAGCGGCCTCATCATCGGGATTTCTTCCGTTGCCGGAGACCGGGGGCGGGGCGCCAATCCCCTTTACGGAAGCGCCAAGGCCGGGCTGAGCGCCTTTCTCTCCGGCCTGCGCAGCCGCCTTGCCCCATACGGCGTGCGCGTGCTCACGGTCAAGCCCGGACTCATAGAGAGCCGCATGACGGAAGGGCGCCCGCTGCCCCGCCTGCTCATCGCAAGCCCCGAACACGCGGCCAAGGATATTTACGCCGCGGTTGCGCATCACGCCGACACGGTCTATACGCCGCGCTGGTGGCGCATGGTCATGGCGGCCGTATGCCTCCTCCCTGAAGCCCTGTTCAAGCGCATCCGCCGCTGACAGCCGGCGCATCCTGTATAGAACTCTCCCCCGCAAATGCCCTGCGGAAGACTATAAGACCCCAAGGCAGGCGGGCCTGGCCCCGCTTGCAAGGCGCCAGCTATGCCAGTAGCATAGGCAGCCTAAGAATAAATACAAGGAGTGGGTTCATGGCACCCTCAGCTATCCTCATTGGCGGCGGATCATTCTGGGGAATCCGCGGGCAAAAGTGCTGCTGTCTTGATAAGGCAGCGCTTTTGGAGGACGGGAGCAGGCTGCCGGCCGACAGCCGGGGAGGCTCAGGCAGATGAGTTCAGGGAAATACATTCCCCCGTACACAGTGAGCGGCAAGGCAATGAACCTGATCGCCGAGATTGCTGCCGCTGTGGAACGCTACAGGATCCTGCTTGAAGGCCCTGACGGAGTGCGCCTGCGCAGGATCAACCACATCCGCACGATACGCGGCACGACCGCCATCGAAGGCAATACGCTTACAGAGGAGCAGATCACGGCGGTCCTCGCCGGCAGGCACGTGGCAGGGCCGCAGCGCGAAATTGACGAGGTCAAAGGAGCGCATGAGGCTTACATGGCCATAGAGTCGTTCAATCCGTATTCCATCGACGATCTTCTCAAAGCTCATGGTCTCCTGACAAAGGGGCTTGTGGACCGCGCGGGAATGTTCCGGAACTGTAACGTCGGCGTCATGGACGGCCTCGGCAACGTCATCCACATGGCTCCGCCCTATGCCAACGTCCCGTCGCTTGTAAAAGACCTTTTCGCATGGCTTGCTGATTCCGAAGACCCCGTGCTGATAAAGAGCTGCGTGTTTCACTACGAGCTTGAGTTCATCCATCCGTTCCAAGACGGCAACGGCAGGGTCGGGCGGCTTTGGCAGACCGCGCTCCTTGGCTCCTGGCGCAGGGAATTGTACGGTGTTCCGGTCGAAAACATCGTATGGGCGCATCAGCAGGAATACTATCAGGCGATCAGCGCATCAAGTGCCAAGGGGGAATCAGGGCCTTTCATCGACTTCATGCTCGACAAGATCCTCCGCACGCTCAGGGCAAAAGACAAGGCCCATGGGGCCGCCGCCCAGAAAAGCAGCCGGAAAGTTAACCAGAAAACTAACCAGGAAACTAGCCAGAAAAGCAGCCAGAAAATAATGGCCGTGATGAAATCCATGCCGGACGTCACATTGGCTGAACTGGCAGAGGCGACGGGGCTTTCCATAGCCGGAGTGAAATGGAACATCCGCAGGCTGAAAGAGGCGAACCTCGTGCGCCGCGTCGGGCCGGACAAGGGCGGCCATTGGGAAGTAATCATGCCTGCCGCGGCAGAAGGCCAGGGCAAACCTTCCCCGATGGAAAAGAGCTCGGGAAGGAAAACGCCGAACAGCTGAACCAGGCGGACAAACAATTTTCATCCAAACGGAGCCAGCTGTCAGATCAGGCCTGAACGGCTCCACCTAACCCAAGGAATAACGCGGCCTTTCGTCAGCCGCGCTTTTTGCAAAGGACCTTATGCCAGCGCACGATGCATTGCCTACCTGGGCGGAACTGTTCAAATTAACGCTGCCGCAGATGGGGCTCATGCTTTGCCACCTCATCATTTCGATGACGGACATCTGGGCCGCCGGCGTTCTCGGCCCTGAAGTGCAGGCCGCTGTGGGCGTGATCACGCAGATCTTTGCCATGATGATGTTGCTGACCTCGCTCATAGGCAGCGGGTGCATGGCCACGGTAAGCCAGAGCCTTGGCGCGGGGCTGAAACTGCGTGCCAGCCGTTATGCCGGGCTCATTGTTATGCTTTCTGCCTGCGGGGGAACAGCCGTTGCCCTGATGGCCTTTGCGGCAGAGCCGCTGATTTTTTCCATTATGGGCGTGAGCAGCGATATCCGCCCCGCGCTCACCGTGTTTTTTGCCGCCTACTGCTGCCAGCTGCCCTTCTATTATGTGCTCATCATGATCAATTCGATTTTCCGGGCGCACAAGAAGGTGCTGTTTCCCCTGCTGACGCTTGCGCTCATGACCGTTGCCAATGTGGTGGGAGACTGCGGCTTTGGGCTTGGCATGGCAGGCATGCCTGCCTTTGGCGTTGCCGGCATCGCGTGGACGACCTTTGCGGCGGCCCTTTTGGGACTTGCCTCCAATATTGCCCTGGCTGTGGGGCTGGGCGTGCTTTCGCGCGTGTCGTTTGCCCCGTGGCGCTGGTGCCGCAGGGCCATGCCCTACCTTTTCCGCGTTGGCGTCCCCGCTGCCGCGGGGCAGATCATCATGCAGGCAGGCAGCCTTGCCACGCTTGCCATTGTCAGCGCTCTCCCGTCCGGAAGCACGCCAGCGCTTGCAGGCATGAGCCTTGGCTCGCGCGTCCATTCCTTCCTCATGTTTCCGCTTGGGGCGTTCAGCATGTCCATGGCCATCCTGGGCGGGCATCTTCTGGGGGCCGGCAGGACGGAGGCGCTGTTTGCCTTTGGCAGGAAGACAGCCTTCGCGACAGGTGCGGCGCTGCTTGCGCCTTCCCTCCTGCTCTGGATCTTCCGCGGGCAGGCAGCCGCCCTGTTTTCCGATGATGCCGAGGTCATTGGCCAGGCATCCCTTTTCCTGATGTTTTCCTGCCTTGGAGGACCGCTTTCAGGCGTTACGGGGATACTGCATGGCGTTTTCGCAGGGGCAGGGGCCACCTCCCTCTCCTGCCGCATCGGCGCTGTCACCTCCTGGGCAGTGGGCATCCCCCTTGCGTGGCTGACGGGCATATGGCTGGGGTGGGGGCCTGGGGGGATTTATGCGTCAGGCTTTGCCGCGCAGGTGGCAGGCGCAGCCTGGACGCTGCTCTTATTCCATCAGAAAAAGTGGATTGCGTTCGGCATGAGAAGAAGACAAGATTCGTCTGTGAATCGTCTCTTCCGGGCGAACGAACAATGAAAAAGAAAAGATCTGCATTTCCCCAGTCCTGAAAAAATATGGGGTTCAGCGTTCCAGGGCTCTCCGGGCACTGCCCGCGGGGGCTTTTTTTTGCGGCCGCAGGTGGCTTTTACAAAGCGGCAAGCGCCTGATAGCGCGCCATCAGAGCCGCCACAATGTCAGCCTCCGCCATGTCCGGCGCAAGTCCATAGGCGGCAAGTACGGCTTTGTCGTTGGCGCGGTGCGCGCGGCGCAGTTCCTGCGGCATGGCTGCCGTGTCGTACAGGTCCGCCAGCGAGCTCTCTGAGTACAGCGCCCGCGCGTCCAGTATGCCCTGCGCTGTTTTTTTTATCGCTGCCCGGTGCGCCTCCGCCTCCTCAGGCCAGGGGAAGTTGTTGTAGACGATTTTTATGGAATAATCATAATCGCTTTTCAATCTTCCGCACACGACACGCATCCACGCCATGTGGACCAAGGAAATAAGTACGCCAAAATGGTATTTAGTTCCGTCAGGCATTAGTCGTAGTTTATTGCTGCACAATATGTCCGGCGTCAGGAAGCCAATGGGGATATATTCCCGACGTTCGGATGAGACTTCCGGGATAACGATGTACTCCGTGTCCGGCATATTCTCCGTTTGAAAACGCCGGGGAGTATCTGCCAGTTTCAAAGTGGATTTTCTCTTGCTGGCAAGCCGAAACTGGCGCACGGCTTCCACGCGCTTCAGGCATTCAGGCAGGCGGCGCAGCGCACTGGGTTCGATATCTCCCAGCCACAGGCACCAGCGTTCCCTGCCGTTGATGAACTCATCCGCGCCCAGCCAGCGCCGGAAATACGGTGCGGCGCCTGGCTCTTTTTTCAAGAACGCTTCTTTTTCTTCCCTGCTGAACAGATAATTTCCGCCGTCAATGGGCTGATTTCCCATACTTATTTCTGGCACAGCACACAGAGGCTTCTGGCGGGTTTCCACGCACATGCCCGGCGCATCCAGCAGGTAGCCGTTGATATGGCGGGCTGATAGTCTCCGTCCTTCCTCATACAACGTTTTTGCGCTGCCCTCCTTCATGCCGAAGCCGATGATGACGCAGTGCACGGCGGCCTTGCCCTGGGCCTCGCTGTTCCACTTAAAGGTTCTGTGCGCAAAGCTGATATTTGTCCCAAGGCTGAAGAGGTAGTTCCACAAAATAGATGCCTGGTCTCCCTGGGTGATTGAATTGGTGGAGACAAAGGCGGCATGGACGTGCGGTGCTGTGCGCATGAGCGCCGCTGCCTTGCCGTACCAGCAGGAAACGTAGTCCAGGTTGCCCGCGTTCTTCACGTCCGGGAAGACGTCCAGAACTTCCGCCTTCTGTTCCGCGCTCATCCAGCGCGCGCCGCGGAACGGCGGATTGCCCATGATGTAGTTGAGCCTTTCCGCCGGCACGACCTCGTTCCAGTCCATGCGCAGGGCATTGCCCTCGGCAATGTGCGCGGAGGTTTTTAGGGGCAGGAACTCCAGTTCTCGGTGTACGATCTTCTCCGTTTCCAGCAGCATCTGGCTCTCCGCAATCCACAGCGCCGTGCGCGCCACAGCAACCGCAAAGTCATTGATCTCGATGCCGTAGAAGTTGGCGATGGAAACCTTGACCGGCCGCGTGCCGTCCAGCCAGTGCTGATCGTCGTCGTGCAGCTCGCGGATGATTTCGTTTTCCAGGCGCCGCAGGCAGAGGTAAGTTTCCGTGAGGAAATTCCCTGAGCCCGCCGCGGGGTCCAGGAAGCTGAGCGCCGCCATGTCATTCCACAAATCGCGCAGCTTCTGCGAGCGGGCGCGCAGGCTTCTGGCTGCCTTTGCCTCAGTGAGGCGCGCCTTCAGCCCATCCAGGAACAAGGGGTCGATGACCTTGTGGATGTTCTCGATGGAGGTATAGTGCATGCCCCCGGAGCGCCGCGTCTCCGGGTTCAGGGTGGATTCAAAGAGCGCGCCGAAGATGGTGGGCGAAATAACCGACCAGTCGAATTCCCGGCTGGAGCGCTGCAAAAGGAGCTTGCGCAGCTCCTCCGTGAACAGCGGGATTTCGATATCCGCCTCCGCAAAGAGCCCGCCATTGACGTAGGGGAAGGCGGCAAGGGCGGGGTCAAGGTACGGATCGCGCTGGTCCACGGGCGTATCCAGCACGGCAAAAAGGTCGATCAGCGCGCGGCGCATCTGCCCGGTGCTGAAGCCGGAAAGATACTCGCAGAACAGGCCCTTTTTGCCAAAGAGGCCCGTATCCTCGGCATAGAGGCAGAAGACCAGGCGCACGCAGAGCACGTTCAGGCTCTTCAGGGCGCGGGGGGAATCCGGCTCCAGGTACTGCGCCCGCAGGAGGGCGTGCAGCCGGCCCACAATCTCGCCGGCCTCCACAGAGACAGCCTTTTGCCGCCAGAGGTCCCCAGCGTCTTCATCCACCAGGAAGTCCAGCAGGTGGAAGGACTTGGGCAGCTCTTCCAGCGGGAGCACAAGGGGCTGGCCGCCGGCCTTCTCCATGTCATGGATATGGAATTCCGCAAAATTGCAGACGACGATCCAGCGCGGCCGCTGCGAATAGGGCAGCTCGTTGGCATAGCGCCTGGCCTGTTCGTAGGGCGTGAGCAGCGTGCCGTCGGACTGGCGCTGTGCTTTCCTGAGGTCGTGCCCGCGGCCCTTCTGCTCGATGAGCACATGCGTGGAGGGGATGACGGCGTCGATGAAGGCGGCATGGGCCAGCTTTACGCCCTGTTCAAAGGAGATGAGGGATTCCGGACGCTTTGCCCCGCACACGTCGCGCAAAAGCTGGAGCCAGAAGGGCTGCGTCTCGCCTTTCTCATAGCCGCGCCCCTGCCAATCCCTGGCAAAGGCCTCCGCCCCGCTGCGCCGCTCCGCTTCCGTTGCCATGCCGCCTCCCCTGCATTACGCCTGATGAAGCATTTACCCTATCGTGTTCGTCAGCGTGCCAATGCCATCCGCTTCACAGACCACCACATCGCCTTTTTTCAGGTATTTGGGCGGCTGGAAGCCCATGCCCACGCCGGCAGGCGTGCCCATGGAGATGATCGTTCCGGTCTTCAGCGTCATCGCCGCGGAGAGGTCTTCAATGACATCGCCTATGCCGTATATCCAGCTCGAGGTGCTGCCGTTCTGCCTGAGCTCCCCATTGACCGTGCAGCGGATGCCGATTTCCGGAGGATA
>JAGADT010000179.1 GCA_017613475.1 Desulfovibrionaceae bacterium
CGTGATGCAGGATGTGGTGGTTCGGGATCTCAATAAGGACAGGCTGGCGCTGACGGACCGCATAGACAAGGTGCTGGTCAATACCATCCTGGGACCGCTGATCATGTTCGCTGTCATGTACGCCATGTTCTACGTCACCTTTGAGGTCGGCGCGTATCCCCAGGGCTGGGTTGAAGACGCTTTCAGCTGGCTTGGCGAGGCGGTGACGAATATCGTTCCCGAAGGTCAGCTTCAGTCGCTGCTTGTCAGCGGGCTTATTGACGGCGTCGGCGGCGTGGTTTCCTTTGTGCCGCTCATCGCCATCATGTTTCTCTTTATCGCATTCCTGGATGACTCCGGCTACATGGCGCGCATCGCCTACATGCTGGACCGCATTTTCCGCATTTTCGGCCTGCATGGCGCGTCTGTCATGCCCTACATCGTCAGCGGCGGCATCGCCGGCGGATGCGCCATCCCCGGCGCCATGGCCACAAGGACCCTGCGCAGCCCCAAGGAAAAGCTGGCCACGCTCCTCACCCTGCCTTTTATGACCTGCGGCGCCAAGCTTCCCGTGTTCCTGCTGCTTGCGGGCGTCTTCTTCCCCGATAACGCGGCCGGCGTCATGTTTGGCCTGATGCTGACAGGGTGGGCCTTTGCCCTCATTGTGGCGCGGCTGCTCCGCTCAACAATCATCAAGGGCCAGGCCACGCCGTTCATCATGGAGCTGCCTCCCTACCGCATGCCAACCCTGCGTTCTGTGCTCATGCACTGCTGGGAGCGCACCTGGATGTACCTGAAGAAGGCGGGAACCATCCTGGTTGCCGTGTCCATCCTGATCTGGGCCTCCATGAATTACCCGCAGATGGATGAAAAGCAGGCTGCGATGTATGAAGAGGCCGTAACCGCGGCCGAAGCAAAGCTGGAAGGCGTTGACGAAAAGGCTCCTGAATACGAGGCATTGAAATCCGCAGTTGAAGATGCGAAGAACGAACAGTCTTCCGCTGAACTGAAGAATTCCTTTGCCGGACGCCTTGGGCGGGCCATTGAACCCGTAACGCTGCCTGCCGGCTTTGACTGGCGCACGGATATCGCCCTGCTGGGCGGCATTGCCGCCAAGGAAGCCATCCTTTCCACGCTCGGCACGGCCTATTCCCTGGGTGAAGTCGATCCTGAAGACGCGCCAAGCCTGAGCGAACGCCTGAGCAAGGACCCGGGCTGGTCCAAGAGCGTTGCGCTCTCGCTCATGCTCTTTGTGCTGCTTTATTCCCCCTGCTTTGTGGCGCTTGTCGTCATCAAGGAAGAGGCCGGCTCCTGGAAGTGGCTTGCGTTCTCCCTGGTATTCAATACCTTGCTGGCCTATGGCGTGGCTGTTGCTGCCATGCGTTTCGGCAAGGTTCTGTTTGGCTGATTTTCCTTGGAAAGTGAATCCTCGCGGGGGGCTTGGGGATTGGCCCTGAGCCTCCCGCCCTGGCAGCGGATGCTGTATCCGCAATGGAAGGAACCAATTGTTAAGGAAGGATGTTTATCATGCGTAAGCTTATGGTGCTCCTGCTGGCTGCCGGCATGATGCTGGGCGTCAGCGCCCCGAAGGCCGAAGCCATTGAGCTGCAGGCCACAGGCGTGTGGGAATTTGGTTATTCCTGGGTGAAATCTCCCCTTGAAAGGCGCAGCGGCGAAAAGAACGATACCTTTAATGCCGTGCACCGCATTCGTCCGCAGTTCTCGTTCATCGCTTCTGAGAATCTGCAGGCTGTCCTGCAGTTTGAAATCGGCGATGGCGATGGGTACTGGGGGCAGGGCAACGGCAACGCCATTGGCACCGACGGCATCAATGTCAAAACCCGCTTCGCCTATTTGGACTGGATGGTTCCCGGCACGGAATTCCAGGTGCGCATGGGTCTCCAGCCCATTTCCACCCCGGCATTCACATTCAACAATCCCCTGATGAGCGAGCTTGAAGTCGCGGGCATCACCATGAATTGGCAGATCTGCGACCCCGTGGGCGTTTCCCTGGCCTGGATGCGCCCGTACAACAACTACAGCAAGCCGCACGACACTATCGACCTCTTCTTCCTCTCCGTGCCGGTTACCATGGATGGCTGGAAGGTTACGCCTTACGGCATGTACGGCTCCATCGGCCGTGATGCCATGGGTGATAACTTCAACCGCACTGAAGACTGGGGCGCGGAGCAGGATTGGCTCTCCAACGGCCTTCTGCCTGCCAACGGCGACGCCTACCTTCCCGGCAAGAAAAACCATCCCACGGCCTGGTGGCTTGGCCTTGGCGGCGAACTGACGCTCTTTGATCCCTTCCGCGTGGCGGCTGATTTCGTCTACGGCTCCGTCAATTACGGGCGCGGTGTTGATGCCTCAACGGGCGACCGCATTAAGCTGAAGCGCCGCGGCTGGGCTGTTTCTGCGGAAGCCTCGTATGAGCTTGATTGGTTTACGCCCATGCTTGGCTTCTGGTACGCCTCAGGCGACGATTCCAACATCTCCAATGGTTCCGAACGCCTGCCCGTGGTCTACCCCTCCAACGGCATCACGAATTTTGGCTTTGACGGCGGCTGGTTTGACGCCGGCCAGCTTTCAACCGGCAGCGACGGCAAGTGGGGCATCTCCCTGCAGTTTAACGATATCAAGTCCTTTGCCGAAGACCTTGCCCATGACTTCCGCGTGACCTACGCCCGCGGCACCAACAGCAAGGCTATGGCTGCCGTTGTTGGCGATCCTTTTGGCGCGGACAGCGGTGTTGACGGGCTGTACCTGACGCGGGGCGACAGCGCCTGGGAATTCGATTTTGATACGAAGTACCAGATTTATAAGAACCTTGCCGCCCACGTTGAGCTCTCCTACATCAAGCTGCACCTGAAGGAAGCCACATGGGGCCATGTGTCCGGCAGGGATGAAAACGCCTATAAGGTCGGCGCATACCTGACCTACGAGTTCTAGCCTGCCTGAACGGGGCGGGGCTTCCTTGCCGCCCCTTTGGGCATAGCTGGAATCAGCCGGAAATGGACCGGCCGTTTTCGGCGCCTCTCTGAATGGAAACAGGATGCTTTCCGGCATCCTGTTTCTTTTTTGCTGATAAACGGCGGCACGCAGCCTATTGACAGAACGCCCATATTGTCCTTTTTTAAAAAGAGGTGTTATTTGCCAGCATCGAATACATGGCCTTTTCCTGCGTAAGGAGTCTTTGCAATGCCTCAGCACGATCTCTTATCCTACCTGACCGAGAAAAAACTGAATGTCACGCAGCAGCGCCTGAAAATTGCCAATCTTTTCCTTGCGCTCCCTGGTCATCATACGCTGGAAGAAATTTACCTTGCCGTCCGTAAGGAAGAGCCGAATATCGGGCAGACAACGGTATATCGCACCATCAAGCTTTTGTGCGAGGCTGACCTGGCCCGCGAAATCCGCCTTGAGGACGGCAGCAGCCGCTATGAATCCAATGTGGACCGCACCCATCACGACCATATTTTATGCCAGCGCTGCGGCAAGCTCGTAGAGTTTGTCAACAGCGATATCGAGCGGCTTCAGAAGCAGATTGCCGTGGAACATGGCTTTGAGCTTCTGGATCACCACCTGCTGCTTTTTGGTTACTGCGCCGACTGCCTCAAAGGCGGCAGGGATAAATGACGGCGGAGCCAGCCTGAACGCCTGAAACAGCGGCGGCTTTTTAAGAAGCGTTTTGCATAAAACAAAGCCGGGATACCACGGAGAGCATCCGTTGTATCCCGGCGTTTTTGTTTTCAAGCCTGCCCGCTTTGTTTGGGCAGGCGAATCCCGGCGGCGCCTTACAGCGAGGGCAGGCCCAGCACCATGCGGGTGGAAACAACAATCTGCGTCAGCACGGTGGAAATATCCTTGATAACCTGCATGGACTTGGAGCGGACGCTGGGCAGGACCATAACGCGGTCTCCGGGGATGATGTCGTCTTCATTCCGGGTTACGGCGCCATTTTGGTGCAGGATCAGCACAGTGCCTTTGTCGGCCCGGGCGGAGTAGCCGCCGGCCCCTGTCACGTAGTCGTTCAGGCGTTTCTTCTTGTTCCACACCAGGGCGCGGGGCACCATTACTTCGCCGCTCACCAGCACCACGTCGCTCTTTTCGGGGATGACGATCACGTCGCCGTCTTCCAGCGTCAGGTCGGCCGTTTTCCCGTCATCGTTCAGTACAACAATGCCTTCCGGTTCAACAGCCTTGGCCTTTTCCACAAACTTGGTGATCATCTCCGCTTCCTTGGCGCGGATCTGCGATTCTTCCGTGCTGTTTGCGCCGGCCGTAAGCGCGGATTCCTCCAGCCTGCGGAGGGAATCTTCAATGGCTTTTTTCTGCCCGGCAGCCACGGACGGCCGCTTGAGGTAAATGGCCTTGATGTTGGCGCGCCCAGGCTCCACGGCAATGTAATTGCACACATCCCTGAGGGTCGCCCCGCGGCGCACGGGGAATTTCGCGGCGCTGCGCACCGCCCCTTCAACGCTGATGAGGATGGTGTTGCTGGCGCTGTCCGCCACAAAATGCAGGGAGTCGCCGTCTTCCAGCTGCATGTTTTTGAGTTCCTTCAGCGGCAGGTAGGTGCTGTAGGGGGCGCCCTTGCGCGTGCCCTTGAGCGTGGCGTGCGAAGCGCCGGGTTCCGGTTCCGTCAGCTCCATAAGCGCCGCGCCGTTGCTTTTGCCGGGGAGGAACTCA
>JAGADT010000180.1 GCA_017613475.1 Desulfovibrionaceae bacterium
CGCGCGCTTTTTGGACATCGAAGTCCACATAGGGCAGCAGATCGATCTTGTTGAGGAGCATGACCTTGGACTTATGGAAGAGGTAGGGGTACTTCTGAGGTTTGTCATCCCCTTCGGCGCAGCTCAACAGGGCTATCTTGGCGTCCTCGCCGCAGTCGAATTCCGTGGGGCAGACCAGATTGCCCACGTTTTCAATGAACAGGATATCCAGACCTTTCGTGTCCAGGGCTTCCAGAGCTTCGAGGATCATGCTGCTGTCCAGGTGGCATCCGCCGTCCGTGTTGATCTGCACGGCCTGCGCCCCGGATGATGCCACGCGGCGCGCATCGTTGTCTGTCTGCAGGTCGCCTTCGATGACGGCCATGCGGAATTCGACGGCGAGGTCTGAAAGCGTATGTTCGAGGAGCGATGTCTTGCCCGATCCAGGCGAACTGATGAGGTTGAGCGCCAGCACGCCGGTCCGGGCGAATTGTTCGCGCAGGCGGGCGGCTATTCTGTCGTTGGCTTCGAGCGCGTTGCGCACAACTGGGATATCCATGGTTGCTCCTCCGGAAGTTTGACGCAGTTTCACTCGGCTTCAAGGTGCTCGAGGATGATGCCTTCTCCTTTTTCCACGCTGTACGATGCTGCGTTCCCGCAGGAAGGGCAGGGTTCGAACATCGCGCCCCTGCTGGAAGGGTGGAAGGCGTTTTGGCAAATCGGGCAGTGCAGCAGCAGCGGCTCTTCGATGAGCTCAAGGCGGGCGCCCTCGCTGGGAGTGCCTCCCGTCATGGCATCGAAAGCCATGCGCATGGAATCGGGCTGCACGTTATCGAGCTCGCCATAGCGCAGGCGCAGCAGGGTGAGCCTGGACGCTCCGTGCCGCTTCATTTCTTCTGCCGCGATGTCCAGCACGCTGGCCATGAGGGAAAATTCATGCATGGGAGCAAGGTACACAAAAACGCTTTTGCCGTCCATAGTCCATGAAGGGCAGAACAGAGCGGAAGAGTCTGGGGCAAGCCTGCATCGTTCCATATTGATTGCAACGCCAGAAGAATTGTACGTGTCAGTGTCTGCTGATTCTATCTTTTGCAGGAAGGTTGCCGCCCTTTTGCCTGCCCTTTGCATTTTTTGCCGAAAAAGCGTATGGCTTACCCATGCGCTCTTGAATCCGGCGCGAACTGGTCAGAAGAGGTGCAGATGAGCAGTATTCTCCGCTATCTCGGCTGCGCTGTGGCATTGACTGTCGTGGCGGTGGCCATTGTATTTGTGTTGCAGGAAAAGCCGATATCCGCTTCTCCGGCGGCACATCATGAATCTTCAGGAAAGATCGATGCCTGCGCCCTCCCGTACGTGCACGGCAAGATTTCTCCTGGCAGGCAGCCGCAGAAAGCACGCCCGGAAACGCAGCGTGCTGCCGTGTCTCCCGATCCTTCCGGCACAGCCGATCCCGTGACATACGGTGAAATGCAGCGTCGAGCCCAGCAAAAGCTGGAAACAACGGAAAGCAGGGCGGAAAGCAGCCCGTCAAGGCAGGAAAAAGAAAACGCCGTGCAGGCTGAGCAAGACGTCTCCCGCCCAAGAGGGGCAAAAGAAGAGGCCGACCCTGCCCGTGCAGTGGTCTCCCCCCGTGCGGACGACGTGAAAGCCAACGCTTCCGTCCTCTCCGTGCATCCGTTTTCACTTGGCGAGCCAACGTCCGGCGTCCCGGCAGCGAAACCGGTCGATTCCCTGCAAATTGCGGGCGGTGCGGCGCAGGCGGTCCTGCCCTCAGCGACGCCCGCTGCTGTTTCGGAACCTGACCGAAAACTGTCAAAGGGCGATCCTGTACGCGTCATGGAAACCGATGCCCCAAAGCCTGTTGCATCTACCGCCGCAAAGGCGTTGCCGTCCGTAGTGGAGCCGACCAGGGACAAGCCTTTGCCTGCCCCTTCCGCTGCGGCAGCACAGCAGCAAAAGGCGTCCGCATTTGCCCCGAAGCGCGAGGAGTCCAGACCTCAGTCGTTTGACCGCGTTGTCACTTCGGCGCAGTTCGTTATGGATGGAAGCCTCATCAAGCTCGTGCTTCAGGGCAACGCTCCCATGGTCGGGCACTGTTTCCAGCTCCACGATCCCGAGCGCGTCGTCCTTGACCTTTCCGGCACATGGCGAATCCAGATTCCGAGGGTGCCCAGCAACCGCCTGATTCAGTCCGTGCGCCTGGGACGGCACGAAAACAAGACGAGGCTTGTTTTCGACCTGAAGAATCCGGGCAGGTCCGCCCTGGTCCCTGTGAACCGCAATGCCCTCGAACTGCATGTCCGGTAGCCGCCATGCTTGTCCGGGGAAAGCATTACCGCACCATATGGACGGAGGGTGATCCTTTCCGGGGAGAAGTTTTCCTCATCGACCAGACTGCGCTCCCGCACGCTTTCCGCGTTGCCTGCCTGCGCACGCAGGAAGAAGCCTGCCACGCCATCAGCGGCATGCTTGTGCGCGGAGCGGGGCTCATCGGAGCGGCAGCGGCGTATGGCGTTTGGCTTGCTGCACTCCAGGCGCCGGAACAGGGCTTCCGGGATCACATGGAAAACGCCTTTGCCGTGCTCCGCGCCACGCGTCCCACGGCTGTCAACCTGGAATGGGCGCTGGAACGCCAGAAAAGGCGCATCGCCGGGCTCGGCAGGCGTGAGGCGGTGCCTGCGGCGTTCGCCGAGGCATGCGCCATCGCCGATGAAGATGC
>JAGADT010000181.1 GCA_017613475.1 Desulfovibrionaceae bacterium
CAGCGCCTGCGCATGCTGCTGCAGGTAGGCGCGGTCATCCTCCGAAAGAGGTGCATGCGGATTGCCCACGGCTTTGAACTTGCCGCCCGTGATGTATGAAAAGGCCACGCCCGCGCGATCCCACGCCCGGGACGTGTCCACATGCACCATCACAACGCCGATGGAGCCGACCGTGGCCGTGCGCGGCGCGTAGATGGTGCCCGTCGCCGAAGCCAGCCAGAACGCGGCGGACGCGCACAGACCGTCGGCATAGGCGGCGCAGGGCTTGACGGTGCCTACTGCCGCAATGTGGTCAGCAAGCTCCTTGCAGCCGGGCACTGCGCCGCCGGGAGAATTGAAGGAAAGCAGGATCGCGCGAACCTGCGGATTCGCGCAGGCGGCATCCAAAGCATGGGCGATTTCGTCATATCCGGTGGCGAGGCGCTGACCGGAAAGCCAGCCGAAGTGCGCCTGCCTGTCCAGGGGACCGTCAACGCGAATGACGGCAACGCCCTGGGAAATGCTGTAGCCGAGGGCTGCTTCATGCGGCGCGGCCTCGGGCATATCAGCCCGGGGCTGCTCCAGCTCATGCCAGCAGGCGAACACACCGGACACGGCGTCCGGCTGCAGCGCCCAAAGTATTTCATTCATCGCCAGAGGCATTGCTTCGCCCTCCCTGGCCGGATTCGGATTCGTCTTGGTCGTTCCGGTTTCGGTTCTGGTTTTTCTCTTCATCGTCGCCCCCTTCGTCGGCAGGGGCTGTCAGGGCAGGCACCGCCGCGCCCGCCGCAGGCTCTCCGGCGATCTTGCGGTAATCGGCCATGCGCTTGGCCTCTTCGGTGAGGTCGTCCATCACTTCCTCAAAATCCAAGCCCTGTTCGGCAAGGATTTCCTTGCGGGTTTTGAGGCCGGCCGCATTGAGATTGATATTGGCAGTGGCTTCCTTGACCGGGTCGACATAGCCCCTGGCCGGGCCGATCCAGGTGGCGTTGCACCACAGGGGCATGGCCTCGTAAAAATCCGGAGCGCCCGAAGGCAGTTCGAGCATGCCGCGAAGCCACGCCTCTTCCATGACCATGTTGAAAATGGGCTGGCAGTAGTTACGGGCGAACCATGCGCGGTACATGAGGTAGACGCGCCAAGCCTCAAGCATGGCTGCGCGGGCGCTGGAATAGTTCGTCTTGCTGAAATCCTTCATCACGGCTTCGTAGGGCATGTCCGCCGAAGCTGCGCACCCGCGAATCACCAGCTCGCAGAAATTGAGGAAGTTGGGGGAAGGCCGGGAAGATTCCACCGTTTTCAGGTGTTCGCCTTCGTTGAGGTAGTAGAGGGTACCCGCCTCCACATTCTGGTAATAGACCTTTTCCTCGCCTCCGCCAGGCGTCTCGCGCGTTTCCTGCTGAACCCACTCGGGAAGGCGCACATTCTCCTCGCTCGTTTCAACCACCATGGGCACCGATGCATTGGCGACCTGGCCGTACAGCTCGTGCGTGATGGCATCCGCCAAGTGACGGAAAAGCTTGATGCCGGGGGAAAGGATGGACACGCCGCGTTCCTGTTCCTCCACCTCATTGAAAAAGAGGTGGAAAACGCCCGGGCGGTGTCCCACATGGGCGGGGATGCGGGTGTAGTCTCCGGATGCCAGCGCGGACATGTCCACGGGAAGGATGCTCTGCTTTGGCGTGGCGATCCAAAACGCGACGCGTTCGCCGCATTCCGAAAGCTCCACACCGTCGCGGATGTTCAGATCCGTCTGGCGATCCGAAGGGGTTGAAAGGCGCGCGGGGGAAATATCCTGAATGGCCAGGCCGAAACGGCGGCCCGGGCCTGTATCGCGCATCACCGGCAGATGCAGCAATTCGCCGTCCCTGAGTACCGAACGGAATCCGGCAAGCTGCAGGTCGCCAAAGTGCATGCGCCCCTTGACGTGGCATTGCTCGCACCATTCTGCCCACAGCCATTCCATCTGCGACTGCAGTTCGCGGGCCTGATCCGCCGAGATACCCAGACGCTTGTACGGAAGGCGAACCTGCGGCAAGAGGCCCGTGCCGATGGCGTTGGTGGAAATGGAGTTGACAACCGAGCGCGCGGCCCAGTCATTGACGTAGAGGTCTCCGGCCCGGCCCTGGATGAGTGCGCGTTCGCTGTTCTGCCCAGCCTGACTGAACACTCTCGGCACACGCCATGAGGAAATTGTGCCGCGCATCGCGCCCGCATCGCGGGACACGGTTGCCGTGCGGCGCCCCAAGGAAATGGAGGCGAATCGTGAGAATAGCGCGCCGATGTTCATCGCATCACCCTCATGATGACGCGCTTGGAGCCTCGGCCGCTGTCAAGCGTTGCGAGTTCGTTTTCGAGGTAGGCGAGCTGCTTGCGGATATCAGCCAAGTCGTACCGGGTCAGGGTTCTGCCCTGAATGGTGTACGACTTGCCTGTGGAGGCCGCCTTGTAGGCGGCCTTCCACGCAGCAAGTAGATCAAGGAGTTCTTCACGAGTCCAAATAGACATGCTTCCCGTGTATCACGCGGGAAACTACCTGTCGCGGAACATACGGAACATGCGGAATAAGCGGAACATACGAACAAAAAATTTCACTTTCGGCCCGATTTTCTCTCCGGCGGGAAGGTCAGATCGTCGTGAGCAACAAAATGGAGGGGTTCAATACCGCCGCTCACGATGACGTACCATCGCCCATCGCAGCCCAGCAAAGCGTCCTCGCTGGCGATGCGCCCCAAGGCTGTGCCGAGGGGTTCGCCCCGCCGGGTATAAGGGCCGCATGGCATAGACACGAGCTGCGCCCGACTGACATTCGGCCGCTCCGGCACTGCGCGTGGTTCCGGCAGGCTGCCGTCATCCATCAGCAGCCGTGCCACAAGAGCGCCAACATTCTCCACATCCAGCCAGAGGCGGGAGCCTTCTGGCGCGTTGTGCCAGCGCCCATCAATGCGCACTCGAACACAGCCGGGTTCGCCGTCTTCCCATTCCGTGGCCTCAAAAAGCTCAACTTTGACAGATTTTGCCTTGAGTTTAAGGCAACATGCGGCGCATTTTTTCCGCTTTTCGCTCACTGATTTAAACTGTCCCCTTGAAAATGGACACCGAAAGATTAGGGCCCCCTTGAACTTGGACAGGGTTTTTGGGGGGACGCCCTTAACGGTGGACACTTTCACGTGACAGTTTTGAATGGTAGTGTATCCATGTCCTGGAGAGGGAAGGTATGGATGCAATGGACAAGAGGACACACTCAAACAATTTTTCGAAGCGGGAGGTTGAAATCCTGCGGGGGAATCCTTTCGTAAGGTCCGTGACGCTGAAATCAGTGTCATTTACGGAAGATTTTAAGCGTCTGGCATATAAAGAAAAATGTAGCGGTGTACCCATCGCTGACATATTCCGGAATCACGGGATTGACCCGGATATTCTGGGAGTAAGCCGAATAGAAGGATTCTCCTATCAGCTGAATAAGAAGGCCAGGCAACAGGAAGGGTTTGCGGACCGAAGGTCCGGGAACTACCGACGCCCGCCGCGGACTGGCAGCGAGACCGTGGAACAGCGTGTCCGACAACTCGAAAATGAGCTTGCCTACACGCGGCAGGAGGTGGAATTTTTAAAAAAACTGCAGGCGGCAAATATGGAGGCACAGAGACAATGGGAATCCAAGCACCTGCAGAAGTGAAGTTCACCCTTATCCATGAAGCTATTGAGGGAGAAGACAATACGCTGAGCGTAAGTTCCTTGTGCCGCATAGCCGGAGTTTCCCGGTCCGGGTATTACGCATGGGTAAGTGCCGCACATAATCGACAGGCACGTGAAGAAATAGACGTTGCAGACTATGAAATTGTCAAGCAGGCCTATGAGTTTCGTGGTTACAAGAAGGGAGCCCGCAGCATCTACATGCGGTTGCTGCATTTATGCCCGCCTGTGATCATGAATATGAAGAAAATCCGTAGGTTAATGGACAAATTTGGATTGGTCTGCCCGAAGCGGCAAGCGAATCCATATCGACGTATGGCCAAAGCGATGAAGACGAGTCACGTCGCCAAAAACATGATAAATCGCGAATTCAAGAAGTATGAACCTCGTGAGGCATTACTAACAGATATAACATATCTGTTTTATAAAGGTGGAGTATGTTATCTGTCACCAATCATGGACGTATGTACCCATGAGACATTATCATATACTCTCAGTGAGTCGTTGAAAGTCGATTTCGTGCTTGAGATGGTTGACAAGATGTGCACGGAATATGGCGCTGAACTTGATGACACCACTATTGTACACAGTGATCAGGGATGCCACTATACAAGCAATGCATTTATTCAAAAGCTGCATGATAAAGAGTTCGTCCAGTCCATGTCGAGGAAGGGTAATTGTTGGGATAATGCGCCGCAAGAGAGTTTCTTTGGTCACATGAAAGATGACATTTCAGAACTAGTCGCAGGTTGTAAGTCTTTTCACGACGTCCGGAATGTTGTCAGAACATGGATGGACTACTACAACAATGACAGATACCAGTGGGACCTTGAGAAACTCTCGCCAAAGGAATTCCATAAATATCGCAAGACAGGCGAATACCCGTTAAAGGTCGGCATCTCCAAGAACAAAAAGAATCGGGGCTCCGCCCCGAACCCCGGGGTTTAACGCTTCTGTTTCCGGGAGGCAGTGCAAATAGAGGCAGCATGCAATGCACACTGCCTCCCGCAAATCCGATAGGGCGCTCAGGTCGCTCCCCAGCGTTGCCCTATCCTCCCTATCGGCAAAGCAGCATGACCATAGCTGGAACAGAAGCTTCGACAACCCCTAAACTTCAAAACTGTCCTTGACTTGGGGTACACTTCAATTAGCCTCACTTTCAGGGCAAGACGTTATCGGCTGCAAAAGCTTGCGGCAGTCGGCCTCGCGCACCCACAGGCCGCGACGCCCCAACCGAAAGGCCGGGAGCTGACCATTGTTCACCAGTTTGTAGAACTGCGTCTTGCCGCAGCCCAGGATCTTGCATGCCTGCTGCCAATTGAGTCGTTTTTCTGCATGTCCCTGTTCCACGGTTACCTCCTCACGCTGGCCAGACGGTCTTCGATGCTGCGCTGCCCCCTGCCGGGAATGGGGCGATGGGATACGGGCCTGTTGCTTGCGGCGGGTTTTTCCGCCTCAAGGGGCCGCAGGTGTCGCACGTTCAAGATGAACGCCAGCGCCAATGCCATTGTCTCGCAATCCCAGAAATGGTTGGGCTTGCCATGCGGGTTGACCCACGCCTGCTTTTCGTCATCCCAAGCTTCGGCGCACATCTCTTTGGCGTATTGCACCAAAATGCCGCCGCTGCCGTCATGGAGATGAAACGCCCCCGGGTCTTGGGGCGCGATGGCAAGCTTGTGGGAAAGGTCGGACTTGAAAAATGTGGTGTCGCAACGCCACAGGTTGAGGCCGCCGGGAATGCGCACCTTGTGGCCCTTGCTGTCGGGGAAATACTCCAGGGCCGTTGGCGAAAAGGGTTGCGACATGGAGCGCACACCCTGCCAGGGGAACACTCGGCCCCGGTGCCGTATCGCCCAGCCGTACACTTCCTTGGTGCGGCTGCCCATGGCGTCAATCATGCAGGCGCGGACGCGGAATTCACGCCCGTCCGCATCCCGGTAGACAGAATTCCACAGGATGTCGTTCAAGGCCGAGAATGACGGCGCTGCCCCGGCCTGCACAAGCCAGGATTCCTCATCCTCGCCGTAGCCGAACGCCCGGATGACATACCTGAAGTATCCCTTTTCAGCGCTTCCGCCCTGGGTGTCCACGCCGTCCAAGACGGCGGCAACGCGAGGCTTGCCGTCCACCGGCC
>JAGADT010000182.1 GCA_017613475.1 Desulfovibrionaceae bacterium
ACGGGGGGAGGTCGAAATCGCTGCAGCGGCATGGGATGAGCGTTTCGATGAAGGAACATGCGCCGCTCTGCAGGCGGACCTGGACAGGGCTGCTGAGCTTTACCGCCCTGGGCGCATACGAGGCCACATGCGCCGCGGCCTTCCGCAGCTCCTCCCTGAATAATTCGGATTCGGGTGAAACGAGCGGGCGGACCAATGCCGTTGGACCGGGAACATCAAGAACCTTTACCTGAAAATCGCCAGGCTGCCGGACTAAGGCAAGCGCCTCGTTATCGCTTTCATTGCGGCCAATGCTCAGCCAGAGCGTCCGCAGCCATCCCTGGCGTCCGATATCGGCAAGCCTGAAATCTTTCGCCGCGGGCAGGGCAAGGCGCGTTAAAACAGGCCAGTAGCGCCTGGCTTTTTCTTTTTCGGCGAGCTTGCAGCCGCCGGCCGGGCTTGGGATTTCCGCAATCCCCATTTTTTCCGCAAGTTCAAGCTGGCGCGTCCGTCCCCGCCCCCAAAAATCGAGCAGGCGGGACCTGTCCACAAGGCCCTCTTCCTCCGCAATGGTCGGTTCCAGATGCAGCGCGCACAGCGGGCGCAGAAGAATCCCCCTGACATCTCCATCCCGCTGGATGATATTCAGCGTGTCCTTCCGCTGCGACATGGGGCGCTGGCCAAGGACTTCGCCTGAAATAATGGCTTTTGCGCCAAGCTCCATCATCCTTCTTTTCGCGGCCCGCATCATAAGGATTTTGCAGTCGACGCACGGATTCATCACTTTCCCAAAGCCATGCGCCGGCCCTGCCCGAAGCATTGCTATATATTCTTCACTGATGTCTATGGCTTCGATATCGAGCCCATAGACCTCTTTCCAATGGTCAACCATAAAAGGCTTCCCGAAAAATGGGGAACAGAAATGCAGGCAGCGCACCCTAAGCCCCTGTTCCATGAGCAGGCGGGAAGCCAAAAGGCTGTCCAGCCCGCCGGAAAAAAGAGAAACAGCCTGTATGGCATTCCCTGCCGCGGCATCAGTCGTCATTGAAGACTCCGGTCATTAAGCTTTCAAGCCAAACAAATTCAGGCGGAATGTTCAGGCAGGGATAGCGCCCGTCCGCGCCCTGCAGCCCTGCGGGACAGGCTGGCAAGGCACAGACGGCAGCATGCCTGTGCCGGGTTCCTGCCCGGAAAATCCCCGGCGCCGGGGCTCTGCAATCGGGCGCAGCGTGCAATTAAGCGCCTGCGCACTGCCTCGCTTACAGCCCAAGCTCCTTTTTGAAGCGCGAATACATGGACGTGGCCGTGTACAGCGCGGCAGCTGGGTTGTGCGCGTACACGCGGTCCTTGACGATCAGCACGGTGGTCGGCACGGCGGAATATTTGAGGAACAATGTGTCGTGCCCTACGCAGAGGCCGATGACAATGTTGAAATCCGTGCCTTCCTTTTCAAGCTCCTTGGCCTGCATGATGGGGTTGCACATGGATTCATGCCCGCAGCCGCGGTTCAGCTTCTTTTCCGGAGGGATGCCGATAAAGCCCTTGTCCACGGCGCCGATCTTGCAGCCCACGGTGTAGGAGCGGATGCCGTGCGCATCGAGGATCTTCTTGAAAATACGGGCTTCAGGCAGCAGACCGACGCAGGAGGCAATGCCCACATACTGGTAATTCATCCGCTTGATGAATTCGATGGTCTCCTCAACGCGGGACATCCGCCCGTAAAATTCGCCCTCGATGCAGGCTGAGGTGGCGGCGATCCTGCGGAGTTCCTGGTTCTCCGCATAGAGCTTCAGCACCTCGTCAAGAAGCTCCTTATCAACATTCTTCGTCAGGCAGAAAGGCGGGTATTTGGCTTCGTCCCTGGAACGGCAGGGGCGGGCGGCGCAGTCTGAACAGGTATGGCTGGTTTCAGAAGGCATGGCGGTTCCTTATGGGAACGGCGCGGCCGGCAAAAGCCTCCGCGCCGGATAAAGGTTATTCCAAGGCTATTTGAAAGAGGCAATATCTTCGGGCTTGTAGCTGTCCGGCACATCCCTGGAGAAAAGGTAGTGATTGTCTACGAAAGCCTTGATGTTTTCGCGCTTGATGCGGTTGAGCATGCCGATGTCCACGAGCTGGGTGACGCCCTTCAGGAGCGCGTCGTAGCCGCCCTGGACGGAGGGGATGTAATTGTAGGACTTAAGCAGCTCCGTATTGAAATCAAGCGTGCCGGCCACGTACTTCTTTTCAAGCTGGATGCGGGCGGCTTCTTCCGGATGCTGCTGGACCCATACGGAAGCCTTAAGCACAGCGCGGGTAAAGGCATCGGCCTTGGCGGGGTTCTCCTTCGCGAACTTTATGCTGACAAAGGACCCGCAGCAGTATTCCCTGGCGAAATCGCCGGTCTTTGCCGTATCCAGCAAAATGCGCAGGCCGTACTGCCTGGCGATAAGGGAAATGGCAGGGTCGCCAAGTCCCACGGCATCCACAATGCCCTTCTGGATGGCCTGGCCCAGGTCATTCCTGGAAAACACGACAAATTCCACTTCAGGCTTCTTTGCATCCACGCTGATGCCCTCGGCGGCAAGGGCCCTCTTGGCAATGATGGTCTCGGCGCCCACAAGGCCCGTTACGCCGATGCGCTTGCCCTTGAGGTCCGCAACGCTGCGGATGGGGGAATCCTTGGCAACGGCCAGCTTGATGCAGCCGGTATGGATGCCTGCCGTAAACTTGATGGGCAGGCCGTTTTCCAAGGGCTTCAGGAATTTGCCGATCAGGCCGAAGCCGGCGTCAATCTGCCCCGCGGCCACGGCTTCCTGCACATGGGCGGGATCAATCTGGATATTTTCTGCCTCGATGCCTTCCGCGGCAAAGAAGCCCTTTTCAACAGCCACATGCAGCGGCGCCTGGCAGAGGGAGGGCGAGTAGGCAAGGCGCAGGTGGAAGGGCTTGCCCTCCCCCTTGGCCTGAAGGGGAGAAAGCACCAGCAGGCAGGCGGCCAGGATGGTGAGCACGGGCAGTGCGAAACGTTTCATGTTTTCAGCTCCTTTCGGGCAGGGTTTAAGGTTAAATGGCATATTCCGGCTTCTGTATCTTTCCGCCGTAATCCAGGATGCGGAGGACTTTGGCGCGGCAGCGCAGGAAGTCATCGCCGCTTCTGGCATGGGGCCGGGGAAGATCCGAAAGATCCAGTATCTGCTTGATCCGCCCCGGGCGGGGCGTCATGACCACAATGCTGTCTGACATGTAGATGGCTTCATCCACATCATGCGTGACCATGACCATGGTCATGGACTGCTCCTTCCATATCCTCGCGATCTCATCCTGGATGTTCATGCGGGTAAACGCATCAAGCGCGCCAAGGGGCTCATCAAGGAGCAGCACCTTGGGGTGGCCTACCAGCGCCCTGGCCAGGGAGGCCCGCTGGCACATGCCGCCTGAAAGCTGGTGCGGATAATGCTTTTCAAAGCCCTTCAGACCCACGATGCCGAGCATTTCATCAACCCGGCCAGCCTGCTCCCTGTACAGGCCGCGGGCCCTCAGCCCAAAGGCGACGTTGTCGTAGATCGTCATCCACTTAAAGAGCATGTGCGACTGGAACATGAAGCCCCTGTCGCATCCGGGGCCTGCAATGGGCGCGCCGTCAAGGGTGATTTCCCCCTCTTCCGCATGCTCCAGCCCGGCAATGATGCGCAGCAGGGTGGATTTGCCGCAGCCGGAAGGGCCGATCAGCGAAACAAAGGAACCGGGCCGGATGTTCAGGCTGATATCGGAAAGGGCCGTAATGTCTTCGCCCTGCGGGTTTTTGAACCGCTTGCCAAGATGGGAAATTGCAATGCCGCCTACCATTGGATGACTCCTTTCTGCCAAACCAGCACCTTGTTCCGGACCCTGAAGAGCAGCGTCAGCAGGGCGAAGCAGCTCAGGGACATAACCATCAGCCCCGCGTACACGTTGGGGTAGGCCATCATTTCCTTCTGCCAGTTGATGTACCAGCCAATGCCGTATTTCGCGCCCAGCATTTCCGCGGTGACCAGGGTCAAAAACGAGGCGCAGGTTCCGTTGAACAGGCCCAGGAACATGTGCGGCATGGCAGCCGGTATGCCAACCTTGCGGATCGTATAGCTTTTTGAAGCGCCCAACGTGGCCGCTGCCTCAAAGTACGCCTTCTCGATATTGGCAATGCCGCTGGCTGTGAGCACCGTGGTCGGAAACCATACGGCGAGGCCGATGAGGAAGGCGCTGGCTGAGACGACCGAAGGGAAGCAGACCAGGACAATGGGGATCCAGGCCGTTGCCGGGATGGGGCC
This sequence comes from Desulfovibrionaceae bacterium, assembly GCA_017613475.1. GTDB lineage: Bacteria > Desulfobacterota > Desulfovibrionia > Desulfovibrionales > Desulfovibrionaceae > Avidesulfovibrio. The sequence goes on from JAGADT010000182.1 coordinate 4,269, forward strand.
CAGGATGCGGACCCATGGCAGCACCCAGTAGCGCACATGCCTGTTGAAGCCTACAGCCACGCCGGTAAGGAAGCCGGCAATGATGCCCCCGATCCAGCCAAGCACGAGCAGCCGCAGGGAATACGCAAGGCATTTGAGCAGAAACGGCATATCCTCAAAAAAGACGCCAAAAATATTGTCCGGCGAAGGGAAATAGAGCACCGGCAGGAGGGCTGTTTTGGCCGTGAGGATGTTGTACAGGCAGAAGAGGGAGAGGACCCCCGCGTAAAACGGCGCCTTGCGGGCAAAGGCTTCACCCAGCGGGGGAAAGGACATCCCCGCGATGCTGAAAGCCAGCATGGCCGCAAGGACACCCAGGGCGGTAAAAACAAAGTAGGGATGCTGTGCTGCGGGGTGCTCGGCTGAATCAGGCAGCCAGAGCGCGATGCCCAGCGTTGCCAGAACAACCAGCAGGGGCAGGACGGCATGTTTCAGATACGAGTGCGGCATGGCTGACCTCCAGCGGTGCGCCTTCTGTCTGCATAACCTATCTATGCACTAGGTTATATGTGGATAAAAAAGGGCGCCAGGAAAAATCTGTGGCAGCCACGGAATCAACCTACTGTGTAAGTAGGTTTTGCTCTTATACGCATCCTTCCCGCCGGGCGTCAAGTCTTTTTTTCAGCGCCCTGGCAAGCGGCCGCCTCCCCAGCCCGCCGCTTAGTGAGATTAATAAAAGCGGCTATGCCGCCGGCAATGCCGCCCCCCGCCTTTTACAGGCACGCGTTTTTCCATTACAGTATCTGCAAGCTTTTTGATGGAGCGAAGCCATGGCAAAAAGAATCCTCATCCCCGAAATCCTCGATGGGCAGGACGGGCCGCCAGGCGCAAAGCAGAAAGCCCCGGACACCACCGGCTATGAAAGCGTGTACAGCGAAGGCGGCTTCTGGAGCAAAGCCCAGAAATACGCCCGCAAAGTCGGCATGGAGGGCACGCGCCAGGCCCTGAGGCTGTTTTACGCCCTGCAGAATCCGGAAATGCCCGTGCGCACAAAAACGATGATTTACGGCGCCCTGGGCTACTTTATCAGCCCCCTGGACCTCATCCCCGATTTCATCCCCGTTGTCGGCTTTACGGACGACATCTGGGCGCTGGCCTCGGCCATTGCCGTTGCGGCAACCTATATTACAGACGAAGTCCGGCAGCAGGCCGACGCCAAGCTGACGCAGTGGTTTGGCAGCAAGGCGTGAGGCAGAGCCGCTTGCCATGCGCCAGGCATAAAGCATGAGCCTGCGCTGGCAGCGATGAAAAAAAACTGCGGCAGCCGGCAGCCAGACCGGAGAGCGGATGCCAAAAGCCATAAACGGCGCAAAGCCGCTGGAACCACGAAACCACCCATAAAAACTGCCTGCGCCACATTGGCAGGAGCGAGGGAAGCTGTATGGATCAGCGCGAAACAGCCGGCGGCGAATCCCTGCCGCAGGAAAAAGACTGGCTGGAAACAGAAGGCCTGGATTTTACGGCGGCGCAGCCCCGCGCCGAAAGGCTGGACCGCCTGCTCCAGCAGCAGGAGGAGCTTGCCGCCTTTTCCCGCGAAAAGCTGAAGCAGGCCGTGCTTGACGGGCTCTGCCTTGTGGATGGCGAGCCCTGCGCCGACCCCTCGCGCAAGATCCGCCAGGGCCAGCGGATCATCTTTATCCCGCCTGCGCAGCACACGGAGCTTGCGCCTTCCCATGCGCCCGTTGACGTTGCGTATGAAGATGCCGACATCGCCGTTGTAAACAAGCCTGCGGGACTGACCGTCCACCCCTGCCCCAGCTGCACGGAAGAAACGCTGATCCACCGCCTGCTTGGGCGCTTCCCCAAGCTGGCTGAACAGGGGGGGCTCAGGCCCGGCATTGTGCACCGGCTGGATAAGGACACCAGCGGGCTCATGCTGGTTGCCTTAAGCGAACGCGCCAGGCTGAAGCTCATCCAGGATTTTGCCGGGCGGAAGGTGCACAAGACCTACCTCGCCCTGGTCCGCGGCGTTCCCCCCCTGCAGGGGCAATGCGCGGAGCCTATCGGCAGGCACCCTCAGTGCAAGGTGAAAATGGCGGTCACGCCCTCCGGCCGCGAAGCGCTGACCGAATGGAAGCGCCTCTATGCCTCTGAAGACGGCCGATTTTCCCTGCTCGCGCTGCGCCTGCACACAGGCCGCACGCACCAGATCCGCGTGCACATGCAGCATGAAGGGTACCCCCTGCTGGGCGACGCGCTGTACGGCGCCTCCCCAAAACCCGCCGCATGGCAAGACCCTGCCCCGCGGCAGATGCTGCATGCCTGGCGCCTTTCCTTCAGCCATCCTGTCACTGGGGAGGCGCTGGCGTTTGCCTGCCCGCCGCCGGACGATTTTTGGGAAACAGCCAGGCTCGCACACCGGCGCATGACGCGGCTCATCCTGACCGGCTGCCCGGGCTGCGGCAAATCAGCCTTCCTGCGCGCGCTGGAGGCGGAAGGCGTGCCCGTATGGAGCTCGGATGCCGAAGTGAAGCGCTTCTACGCACCCGGCGGCGAGGTGGCTTCCGTGCTTAGGATGCGCTACGGCAGCCGCTTTATCGCCGAGGACGGCAGCGTCAGCAAAGCCGCCCTTTCAAAAGCCATGAAGGAGGAACCCGGCTTCAGGGCTTCCCTGGAAGGGATTGTGCACCCCCTGGTCGGCGCCTCACGGGAACGCTTTTTTGCACAGAACGAAGCGGCAGGGCTCATGCTGGCTGCGGCGGAAGTGCCCCTGTGGTTTGAAACGGCCGAAGCCCGCGCCAAAGCCGGGCACCCTGCCGCCGGGCCGACCATCGTGGCCGGCGTCCACTGCGAGCAGCCCGTGCGCTACAAGCGGCTGGCGGAAATCCGCGGCTGGACCCCCGAAACCATTGCCGCCATTGATTCCTGGCAATGGCCCGAAGCGCAGAAAATGGCTGCCTGCGACAGGGTGGTAGATAACAGCGGCACGCTGGAAGACCTGCAGCGGGCCACCGCCCTCCTGGTTCAGGACCTCCATAGGCAGATAGCGGAAACAGAAGAGCGCTGGCTTTTGGATTTGCAGAAGCAGCTTGAAAACGAGCCCTGGGACTCAGCAGGCAGGCAGGAATAAACACGCGTCCCACAGCCTGCTTCACCGTTAAAAGCCCGGGACCTGTTTCACGTGAAACAGCACTGGAGCAGGAAGGCGCCGGCGCCAGGATATCCAAAGGCCGCTTAACTCCACAGGCACAACACCACCCAC
>JAGADT010000183.1 GCA_017613475.1 Desulfovibrionaceae bacterium
CTTGGCGGCAGCGCGGTCAAGACCGGCGTGCTTGCAGGCGGCAGGCTTTATGTCTCTTCCGGCGGCATTGTGCGAAACATGGCTATTACCAGCAAAGGTATGCAGATTGTGCTTGCCGGTGGCGCTGTTTCCAACTGCTCAACAGGCACTGACGGCGTGCAGCATGTAAGCGGCGGCACCACGTACAATACGCTGGTGCGGCCCAACGGAGCGCAGCGCGTCTCCACAGGCAAGGCTATAGGTACCATTGTTTCCAATGGAGGCAGCCAGATCATTTCCTCTGGAGGCATCGCTTCCTCGGCAAAGATATACTCCGGCGGCAGCCAGTATGTGCGCCTTGGCGGAAGCGCAGTTAAGACCAACGCCCTGGCAGGCGGCAAGCTCTTTGTCTCTTCTGGTGGCAAGGCGCTCACGGCCACAGTAGCTTCAGGCGGCATCGCATACATCTTCAAAGGCGCCGTGACCTCCGCGCTGACTGTTCAGGCAGCCGGAACGGCATACCTGTATGGCGGAGCGCTGAGCGGGACAAACACCTTCAGCGGAGCCACGGTCAACGTTATGGGCACAGGCGTCAAAATCAACAAGATCAATGCCAACTCCGCTACAACTCTGAATTATGCTATCAGCAATATGCAGGCCGGTGCGGGAGTAATGCTTGCAGAATCAGTGCAGCAGAATCTTTCCTGCTCGTTCAGCATTACGGCTGGCAAAGCACAGCAGATAGGCACCTATAAGCTTTCTTCCAAGCTGAACGTGGCAGACAATACGGTTTTCAGCATCAAGCTTGGCAGCACGAGCCTAGGAACGGCCAAGCTCAACGGCGCGGCGCTTACCAAGAACGGCGTGACCTACAAGCTGACGGACGACGCCGCAGGCACGGTGAGCCTTACGCTTTCGATGAAGGCGGGCAATATGCTCAAGGGCTCAACAGGCGCGGACACGCTCACCGGCACAGCCAGCAGCGACATCTTCTACGGCGGCAAGGGCAACGACACCATCACCGGCACCAACGGCCGCGACGTGGCTGTGTATGCCAAGGCAGCCTGGGGCCAGGATACCATCCAAGCCACGAATGGCACCATGACGCTGCTCTTTGGCGGGCTCAGTGCGTCTGACATCACGCAGGCGAAGAACGGCACAAACCTTGTGCTCACCCGAAAGTCGGACACAAGCCAGAAGATCACGGTGCAGGGATGGAACGACTCCACACACAAGATTGTGTATGTGGATACGCTGACTGAGTTCAACAAATACCTGAACGCTGCCTCGCCGACCACGGCGCAAACCACAGCTGCCAGAAACGAAGTTTGGCAGAAGGCCGGTTTGGCCGCCAAAGCGTAGGCGTCAGAAAACTTAGGATAATGGAAAAATAATAAAGGCGGCAATGCCGCCTGGCAGAAGGCTGGGCTGGCAGCGTAACGGCTTAAAGCACAAAGAGCAAAGCCCCTGCCGTAATACGACAGGGGCTTTTTCACGCGGATCGCTGGAGCGGGAGACGGGATTTGAACCCGCGACTTCAACCTTGGCAAGGTTGCACTCTACCACTGAGTTACTCCCGCGTGCAGGCTGTTAGTAGGCTATCCCATAGCATTTGTCAAGCCTCGCCCCTGGATTTCAAGCAAAAGCCTGGCAAACCATTGGGATAAGCCGATGCTCAGGCTGGAGGACGGAAATAAAAAACCCGCAGACCCATGAGCCTGCGGGAACTTGCTTTTTTTTGGCGGAGCGGATGGGACTTGAACCCACGGCCTCCGGCGTGACAGGCCGGCGTTATAACCGACTTAACTACCGCTCCGCGTGGTGGGCAGTACAAGACTTGAACTTGTGACCCCCGCCGTGTGAAGGCGATGCTCTACCAACTGAGCTAACTGCCCACGCGACAGGACGTGTTGTATGCAATTCGCCTGCGGCTGTCAACAACTTTTGGCAAAAAAATGCCATTTTTTTCTTCTAGGCCAAAAGGCTTGCCATTCCACGCGCTGGCGAGTACCCTTGGCGGACAATGCCCCACGCAGCAAACGCCCTGCGGCATTCTATGAACCCTGTGATAGTTTTTAGAGGCAGCGTTAAATGAAGACTCGTTCCCCTCTCGGCGGCCAGCGGCTGATGGAAATTTACCAGCAGCTGCATGAAGCACTGGGCCCCAGCCACTGGTGGCCTGCGGAATCTCCCCTGGAAGTCATCATTGGCGCGGTGCTTGCCCAAAACACGGCATGGTCCAATGCAGAAAAGGCGATTGCCGTCCTCGCCTCCAACAATCTTATTCCAAAGCCTTCCGAGGCTGAAGGCTCAGCCGTCTCCCCCCAGGAAGCGGGAAAGGCGCTTCTGGAAACCCCTGAAGAAGCCCTTGGCGAACTCATCCGCCCGGCAGGTTTCTTCCGGCAGAAAGCCAGGCGGCTGCACGCCGTCCTCTCGTTTTTTGAAGAAAGCTGCGCCTTTGACGTGCCGGAGCTTGCCAATTCACGCCGCCACAGCACATCCGAACTTCGCGCCTCGCTGCTCAGGCTGGAAGGCGTAGGGCCAGAAACCGCAGACAGCATCCTGCTTTACGCCCTAAAGCGCCCGAGCTTTGTGGTTGATGCCTGCACAATGCGCATCCTGGGCAGGCACAGCCTCCTCCCCTCCGCCCCGACCTATGAAAACGTGCGCAGGATGCTCATGGACTCACTGCCCCAGGAAACGGCCCTGTATAACGAATTCCACGCCCTGTTCGTCCGGGCGGCAAAGGAATGGTGCCGGAAAAAGGCCCCCCTTTGCTCAGCCTGCCCCCTGGGGAAAAAGCTTTGGGCATGGCAGAACACCTTTGAACTGCCGGGCATGAATATTCAGCTCACGCCGCTGTTCTGACCTGCCCCACTCCCCTGAAACGGCTTGCCTGCTCTCCGCAGGCTGGCGGGGAATCCCGGGCTGCAAGTACCTGGCGCCGCTTTCTATCAGGGTCCCGTTTATGGCCGCGCCCTGAAACCTTCCTGTGCCGCAGCCTCCTGCGCGCCCCCATGATATCTGACATGAAAGACAAAGCTTTTCTGCAGGGCATGCTGCTTGTTGCCGTCTCTGCCGTTTCCTTTGGGCTTATGCCGATTTTTACAAAAATCGCCTACGCTGACGGAACGGATACGCATTCCCTGCTCTGCATCAGGTTTACAGCGGCGGCGCTGTTCATGTTTGCCCTGATGCTGCTCAAGAAATCGCCTTTGCCGCGCAAAAAAGAAATGCTTGCCTATGTTCTGCTGGGCGCAGTAGGCTATGTAGGCCAGGCATCATGCTATTTTTCCGCGCTCCATTATGCGTCGCCAAGCATCGTGTCCCTGCTGCTTTACACCTATCCGGCCATGGTGATGATTGGCTCCCTCTTTTTCTTTAAGGAAAGGATAACCGTAAAAAAACTTTTTTCCCTTCTCCTGGCCTTATCCGGGACCATTGCCATTGTTGATAAGCAGTTCAGCGTTAGCAAAGAAGGCATCATTTTCTCTGTTCTGGCCGCCGCATGCTACTCAGCCTATATCCTGGCCAGCGCAAAACTTGTAAGAAAAGGCATGGAAATCCAGGCGGCTGCGTTTATCATGCTTGGAGCGGCAGCCGTCTTCAGCACAATCAGCGCATTGTGGGGATTCACGCTTCCAGCTCACGCTGCGGGACTGGCAGCCGCGGCCATGATTGCCCTGGTTTCCACTGTGCTTGCCTTCTGGTCTTTTTTCGCCGGCATGGCAAAAACAGGCCCTTCCACGGCCTCGCTCGTATCCACGCTGGAGCCTGTTGTAACAGTCCTTGCCTCGGTGCTCATCCTGGCTGAAAAACTTACAGCCAATGTCATCCTTGGCGGGCTGCTCGTTATGGCTGCGCTGGTCATCGCCGCAATTCCGCAGCAAAAACGGGCTGGGCTGGCGCTCCGCGCAGATTCCAAACGCAAACGTGACCGCCCTTAACGGAAAGGCGCTGGCACTCCTCCCCCGCCTGACAGGCCAATCCCTGTTCCGCGCATGGAATACGCCGCCGCTTACGGCGGGCTTATGGCCAAGGACTGCGCTGAACCTTTCTGCAAAGCGCAGCTGAACAGCCTGCAAGCAACGTGCAATAAAACTGAGGCAAAAAAAATGAGAAAATGACTGTATGAAATTATAGAGGCATCAAAGGAAAACGATAAAACGAGCATGGTTTATGACACAGTGATGATGTGCGCTATTTTCATCAGCATCATACCCCTCGCCTTTAAGCAGGCAAATGATTTTTTCTTTTATACAGATATTGCAACCGTTACGCTGTTTATTATCGACTACATATTCAGGTTCATAACAGCGGATTATAAGCTTGGCAGAAAAGGCATGGCGTCATTTCTAAAATATCCATTTACGCCATTGGCAATCATAGACCTCATTTCAATATTGCCGGCGCTTACCATGTTAAGCGATAGCTTTAAATTATTGCGGCTCTTTAGGACATTCAGGGCATTCAGGGTTTTCACCGTATTCAAAGTATTCAGGTATTCAAAAAGCATTATTATCATCATGAATGTGATAAAAAAATCAAAAGACGCCCTTTTAGCCGTCTGCACATTGGCTGTAGGCTACATCCTTGTTTCAGCACTGATCATATTCAATATCGAAGGGAACTCGTTTTCAACATTTTTCGATGCCATATACTGGGCAACTGTTTCCCTGACGACGGTCGGCTATGGAGATATCTATCCCGTTACCACAGCAGGACGGATTATCACAATGATATCGTCGTTTTTTGGCATAGCGATTGTCGCCCTGCCCGCCGGCATTATCACGGCAGGATATATGGATTCCCTCAATAATGAAAAGAAAAGCAATGATAACATATAATCTTCTCCCGGGCGGCATATCCCACGGCGATCCATCCAGGCAGGCGCCGGGGAATATCCGCCCCTCCGTTTGCTTTTCGGCTCACTGAGCCTGGTGTTCTTTCGGCTCCCAGGGCTTTGCCTCCTCTGGAAGCATCACAGGGATATCCTCACGCACAGGGTAGGCAACACGGCACGCAGGACAGACCAGGCGCGAATCCTCATCTTCAGGATGCACAGGGCCCCGGCAGACAGGGCAAACCAACAATTCGAGAAGAGACTTGTTCATAGTTCTTTTCCTTATAAGAAGTGCTGTGCCCACAGCATACGTCAGCAGAACCCCTTCTTTCAAGCCCTTCCGCGGCAACTCATCTCTTGACGCCGCAAAGCCCTAGCAGGTACATCCAAGGCGGAGGCCCTATGCAACCACTTTTTATTGACCTGCATACACACACAAGCGCTTCGGATGGCTCTGACAGCCCGGCAGACCTTGTCCGCAAAGCCGCCGAAGCCAGGCTGGCAGCCATTGCCATTACCGATCACGACACTATTTCAGGCGTGGAGGAGGCGCAGGAGGCGGGACGCGCCCTTGGCGTGGAAGTCATCCCCGGATGCGAACTGAGCGTGAGCAGCGAATACGGAGAAGTCCATATCCTGGGGCTTTGGCTCCCTCACCGTTCTGATACGCTGAAAGCCCGCCTGGCTGAACTCCGCCAACGAAGAGACGAACGCAACGAACATATCCTGGAACGCCTTGCCGCCCTGGGGATGCCCCTCACGATGGAAGAGGTCAAAGCCTTTTCCAGCGGCGAGGCCCTTGGCAGGCCGCATATCGCCAGGGCCATGGCAGCCCGCGGCTACGCACCAGACCTCCAGACAGCGATGTCCCAATACCTGGCAACAGGCAAGCCAGCCTACGTGCCCAAGGCCCCCTTTACGCCCGAAGAAGGGGTCGCCCTGCTGCTTGAGTTTGGCGCAACGGTCTCCCTGGCCCATATTATGCTCCTGCGCTGCCCGGAAGACTGGCGGGCAGACATGGTTGCCCGCCTGGCGCGCTGCGGCATGGACGCCATAGAGGCCTACCACAGCGAATTTTCCGCCCGTGATGAACGCACCTGCATCGGCTTTGCCAACCAGCACGGGCTGGCCATTACAGGCGGCTCCGATTACCACGGAACATCCAAGCCGCATATCCGCATCGGCCGGGGCAAGGGCGGGCTGAGGGTAACTTGTGCGATTCTGGACAGACTCAAGGCTCACCGCCGTTCCCTGGGGCTCCCTGTTTAACAAGTTTCGTGTACAAAAAGGACTAAAACCCATGTTTTCAGCGCTGCCTACGCCTGCTGAAATGTCCGTATGGGACAAAGAAGCCGCCAAGCTGGGGCTGCCCGGCTTTACGCTTATGGAAAACGCCTCCCGCGAGGCGCTGCATGTTCTTGAAGAACACGCCGGCCCGCTGGAAGGAAAGCGTATTCTGCTGCTGATGGGAGCGGGCAACAACGGCGGCGATGCCGCCTGCCTTGCCAGGCACCTTGCCGATGCCCACGCCGACCCCCTGGTCATCCATTCACGGCCGCTCACAAAAGCCAAAGGAGAAACAGGCCGCCACGTGCGCCTTGCCAGGCGCTGCGGCGTGCGCTTCTGCCCCGCCTCCGCCTTTTTGCGCAGTCCGGACCGCTTTCAGCCCGATATCCTTGTGGACGGGCTGCTTGGCACGGGCTTCTCAGGCACCCTCCGACCATTGGAAAGCGAGCTTGTGCGGGCTGCCAATGCCCTTGGGCTGCATGCCCTCGTTCTCGCCCTGGATATCCCCTCCGGGCTCTCCGGGCTGATTGGCCGCCCCCAGCCTGCAGCCGTGCGGGCCAATATCACCGTTACCTTTGAAGCGGCGAAGCCGGGGCTGATCCTGCCTGAAGCCAGCCACTACGTTGGGCAGCTTATCGTGCGCCGCATCGGCATTCCTGGCTGCGTGCGGCATTTGTTCCCCTCCTCCTTTGAAAAGCTGGAGCCTGGCTGCCTGGATGCCCTGCCCCCTGTTTCCTCCTTCAGCCACAAAGGGAAAGGCGGGCATGTGCTCATCCTTGGTGGCTCAGGGAGATTCCCCGGAGCGCCCCGCCTTGCAGCCATGGGAGCGCTGCGCAGCGGCGCCGGCCTTGTGACCCTGGGCGCGCCTGAGGCGTTTATTGACATAATCCGCGGCGGCTGCCC
>JAGADT010000184.1 GCA_017613475.1 Desulfovibrionaceae bacterium
GCGTCAGCCGTGGAGCTCAGCGAGGCGGAGTTTGCCGAGCTGGAAGGCGCGCTGAACGGCATTGCCGTTCATGGCTTCCGCGGGCACAGCGAAGTCCTTGGCGGGTCCATGAAAGACTGGGGCAGGAAAAAGCAGTCCTGAATGTACAGGAAAGCGCCGCATCGGGCGCGGAGTCCGGCACGGCGGCGGAGCCATGCAGAATGTAAGGGGCAGTACAATGAAGATTGTGGCGGTTAACGGCAGTCCAAGGAAAAACTGGAATACGGATGCCCTCCTGAAGAACGTCCTGGAGGGCGCCGCGTCCAAGGGGGCTGAAACGAAAATGGTCTATCTGTACGACCTTTCCTTTTCCGGCTGCAAAAGCTGTATGAGCTGCAAGCTCAAGGGCGGAAAGAACCTTGGGCGCTGTGTTCTCAGGGATGATTTGACACCCGTTCTTGATGAAGTCCACGCGTCCGAGGCGCTTGTGCTTGGCTCCCCCATGTATTGGCATGAGGTCACGGGAGTGATGCGCTGCTTTATTGAGCGCTTTCTCTTCCAGTACCTGAATTATGACGATCCAGGCAAGCCGCTGAGTCCTCAAAAGGATATCGCCCTTATCTATGCCATGAACATGCCTGAAAATATGCTGGAGGGATCGGGTTACCTGAAAAAGTTCAGCGATTACCAGGAATTATTTGCGAAGTTCTTTGGGCATTGCAGCGTGCTCTATGCCCCGGAAACGCTGCAGGTCAAGGATTACAGCAAATACCATTTGGCGGTTATTGATGGGGAGGCGAGGCAGTGCCGCCATGAAACGGTTTTCCCCCTGGAATGCCAAAAAGCCTATGAACTGGGCGTTTCAATGGCCATGCGGCATGCCGGAGCCTGATGCACCTCAGCTTTTTGCGGCGGCTGTGGCGGGATATGTGGATGAGGCTCAGGCATTTGTGCTTTCAGGATTTTTCCTTTAGCTTGGCGGCGGCAGGCAGATCGGCGCAGCAAACAAGGCGGCAAGGCGCCTGCCAGCCCCGAAGCCAGGAATACATAATTCAGGAAAGCCAGGAGGAAAACGTGCCGGGATTAGGGACCCTCATCAACGCCGCAGCCATCATTGCCGGCGGCATTGCCGGGCTTTTTGGCCGGCGCCTGCTTAAGGAAAGGCACCAGGAGACCGTGCTCAAGGCAACGGGCTTTGCCGTGATTTTTCTTGGCGCGTCAGGCACGCTGGCGCAGATGCTGGCGGTTTCCGATGGCGGGCACGCGCTGAACGCCTCCGGTACCATGACTATCCTCATTTCCCTGGCCCTGGGCGCGCTGATCGGGGAGATCATCAATATCGACGCCCTGTTCGAGCGCTTTGGCGCGTGGCTGAAGCAAAAGACAGGCAGCGGGGGCGACAGCCAGTTCATCAATGCCTTTGTCACTGCCTCGCTTACGGTCAGCATCGGGGCCATGAGCGTCATGGGCTCCATCCAGGACGGCGTGTATGGCGATTATTCCACGCTGGCGGCAAAGGCGGCCATCGATTTTGTCATTGTCCTGATCATGTCCTCATCCATGGGCAAAGGCTGCCTTTTTTCCTTCATCCCCGTTGCGGTCCTCCAGGGTGGGATGACGGCGGCGGCCTCGCTCCTCGCCGGCTGCATGACGGAGCCCATGCTGAATAACCTCTCCATGGTGGGCAACATCCTCATTTTCTGCGTGGGCATCAACCTCGTGTGGCCAAACACCATCCGCGCCGCCAACCTGCTGCCCGCCATTGTCATCGCCTCCGCGCTCGCGCTGCTGTAGCGCTTCCACGCTTTTCATCCCGCAGGCCTTTTTCCGCCTGGCATAAGAAAAGGGGGACCGGACCCCCTTTCCAGCGTGCCGGCGGGAAGCCGCCCGGCAGGTCCCCGGGCCTTTTCCCGCTTTTTTGCACGCCGCTATTTTTTCATAAGGCCTGCGCCGGCATTCCACGCCTTGCCGACCTGTTCTCCGGAAACATAGTAGCCGTGCTGGAACTGGTCGAAGGTCAGGGCCTCGAGTTTTGAGGGGTCAATTTTTCCATTGACGGAAAGGACGCGTTCTTCCGCAGCGGTATTGATGATTTTGCCGACGATACAGTAAAAGCTTTCGGTTTCCACCACTTCGGCAAGCTCGCATTCCATCGCAACCGGGAATTCATCGATGATTGGCGCGTTCACAAAGTCGCTCTTAATGGCCGTATAGCCAGTCCTTTCAAATTTGTCGGGCATTTTGTTGCCGGTGGCAATGCCAAAGAAGTCGGCCACGTCCATATGCGCCCTGTCCGCGAGGCTTACTGTAAAAGCTTTTGATTTCAGGATGTTTTGCGTTGTCTTGTGCTCTTCGTCAATGAAGAGGGCTATCCTGTCCATATTGCAGATCATGCCCCAGGCGGCGTTCATGGCATTGACCTTGCCGTTTTCGTCATACGCCGCCACCATCAGCACCGGCATCGGAAAAACGGCCGGCACCACGCCCAGATTCTTTTTCATTTCAACTGCCTTTTTTGCGTTATGAGGTTGACGATGCGCCTGTCCTGCGCGGACAGGGCTGCGCCTTGCCGCGATGCCCGCGGCCATATGAATGCTGCCAGGACGGACTATGCCCGCCCCCAGCGGGTGACGGCCCGGCAGACATCCAGGGGCTTTTCTCCGCTGGTCCGCACGAGAGCGTGGACGCGGTTTTGGAGGGCAGGGGTTTCCGGGTCCGGCTCAGGGGCGGAAACGCGGCTGGCAATGGCGTCCCCGGGGAAGCATTCGGCGCGGAAGGAGATGTCCAGCAGGGCAAGCGCCTCGCCTTTAAGGTCAAGGGGCTCCATCAGCCAGCCCAGGTAGCGGGTGTTGTTCACATGTCCGTTCATATCCAGGTCGTCGCGGCGCACAAGGATGGGAGCTTCCTGCTCCGCCTGGCGCAGGCGCGGGGCTGAGGAGGGGAGGAAGGGCATAGTGGGGAAGGTCTGGCTGGGAAACGCGGCCTGGAGCTCTTCAGGCATGGGGGCCATGCGGCGGGAGGCAATGTCCATGACGGTCCACGCGCCCGTGGACTGCATGAGAAGGCGACCTTCCGCGTCATACAGCTCATAGCCGCGGTTCCAGAAATGTTCGGAGAGGGAAGGCCAGGTGCGCACGCGCACCTGCTCCCCTACCTGCGGCATGCGGCTGATGCGGAAGATCATGCGGGTCAGGACCCAGGTCAGGCCGCAGGCAAACATTTTTTCATCGCCAAAGCCCAGTTCATCGGCGTTGAGGCCCGCGGCTTCCTGGAACCAGTTGGCCACGGCGCTCAGCTTAACCTGGCCGCTTGGCCCGCTTTCGCCGTAGCGGACGCGGGTTTCCATGCTGAATTCGGGAAAATCCTTTGCCATGCTCCTGCTCCTCGCTCTGGAAATTTGTTTGCCGGCGCAAAGGACGCTGCCGGCGGCATTTGCCTGAAAGAGCATACCAGCCTGGGGAGCGATTGTCGATTGCGGGGTGTTCAGGCGGATGGCGGGGGCTTGTCCTGAAATATGGGAAGGCGTGCCGCTTTTGGCCGGCGGAGCCTGCTTTTTTGCCGCGGCGATCGGGGCGGCGGTGGACTTTTGAACGGCGGAGGGCTACAGTA
>JAGADT010000185.1 GCA_017613475.1 Desulfovibrionaceae bacterium
CACTATGTCTGTTTTTAAAGCTTCTTCGCTCTGACTGTGTTTTTTGAAAAAATTAGCGGAGCTTTGGCTGCCAGGCGAGAGCTTTTTTATTACCGTTTTCAGCTTCACGTTTCACCCATGCGCGCAGGGCTTCCTTTGCTGCTTCGGCTTCAGGTCCACTTGCCTTATTGTAAATCTGCATGGCGTAAACCGCGTCTTTTTCAATGCTGCCCCATTGTGGCTTGGAAGGATCATGGCAGGCTGCGTAGGGAAGCAAAAGGGATGTATCGCCATTTTCCGCCGCGTAATAGTAAAGACGGTACAGGGCATCCTGTTCTTCGGGGGTGGAAGCCTGTATGGAGTTTCCTAAGGCAGCGGCCTTCTGGGGAGTGCGCTCTGGACTGCGCAGGAATTCATTGACTCGGTACTGCACGGACGGAGGAGGCGTATTTTCCTGTTTCTCTGGAACTGGTGCAGGGCTTGGCTCAGATGCGTTTATTGAGTGAGGAGCCGCCTGGGGCGTTTCCTCTTTTTTCTCCTGCAGGGGCTGATCCGCTACCGCACTGTTTTTTTGCTCGGCAGGTGTTTCTTGTGAGACATCCTGTTCTTCGACTGTTGAAGCGGGAGCGTTGTCTGGCTCTGCAGACGTTTCTTCAGAGATTGCTGCGGTGTTCTCAATAGGCGGCTCGGCAGGCGTTTTACGCAGGCAGAACCACCATACGGCAGTGCAGACAAGTGCCAGGAGAAGGAGCCCAGCCACAAGCCAAATCCATGGGAATTTGCTGCTGGCTGGTTCATTATTCATGGAAAGGGGATCGACAGGAGGAATAGGGCTGGGGGAAGGAGCTGCTTCACTTTGGACAGGCTCTGGTTCAGGCTGGGGAGGCACAATTTGTTCCTGAGCGGAAGGTTCAGGCATTGCCGCTTCAGTGAGGGAACCTGTACATCCTTCAGGCGCGTAAAGAATGTTTTCCATCTGAAGGCGGGCGGATACTGCCGTCCCAGAGCCATCAGCCGGCTTTAGGAAAATCCGGTAGTTTTCCTGCGCGTCCAGGCGGGCTACCATAGATGGTGAAAGGTAAAGAAGAAGCAGTCCATTTTTGCGCGACTGAGCAAGGGGAGTAAGGTCTGAGCGGACCGTCCCCCAGCCGTCCGTGCCAAGATACGCGTGATCAGAAGCACGGGCCAGGTTGAAGACACAGTCCCCGTTAAAGGGGACTTCTTTGATTTCCAGCAGCCCAAAACCGGGGCCTTTTGCCATATCGTTTTTGTAGGATGCTATCATGCTGGACTATCCTTGCTGGAAGGCTTTTTTATGAACGTATTTTCGGTTTTTCTCGCTGACTGCCGCCGCTGCATGGACTGTCGCTCCGCGCTGTGCAGACTATGCGTTCTTAAAGAAATGATCTGAAAACGACTTACGCAGCGGAGAACCTGTTAATAAGTGCTTTGAGGGCGCTGTTCTCCTCGATATTGATATTCTTTTGCCCATCATAACGCAGGTTGCCCATAACAAGCTCGTAAAGGGCCTTAAGCCAGTCTGCGTACCATGCTTCAGTGTACAGGGTGCGCTGTTCGCTGATTTTGGGGAAGCCTTTCACAGGTGCAGGCGGAGTGAAGAGGACAACGGTCTTGCCCCCGGCGCTGGGAAAGGTCCGTTCTTTTTCTGGCAGAACGCGGGGATTAAGCCCCAGCCAGTCCACAAAGCTATTGATGATGGAAGCCGCCATTCCAGCCTGCTGCCATTCGATGCTGTCGCGGCGGGTATCGGCATAGAGACCGGCTTCGCGGCAGGACTTTGCTATTTGCTGCCCGATTCCCAGGCGTCTTGCGCCAGTGGCGAGCTCGCTTACAAGAGCCGTAAAGTCGCGTTCAGGCAGCATGAAGTATTGTTGTGCGGAGGGATCCTCGGCGAGTCCGCGCAGACGGCTGATCCAGCGGCTTTCCACGTAATTGGCGAAAAAACCGGCTTCATCCTGGTAGCCAGGGTCCTTTGGAGATTGAGCCTCCTCTGTATCAGAAAGAGCGGTTTTGGGGGCAAAAGGATTGAGTTCGTCGGGATTGAACGAAAGGGGGTCAATGGGCAGTTCGGTAGAGTCCGCCTCGGCCTCTGTTTCCTGTGGAGTGTCGGCGCTCGCGCGGAAAAGCTGCCTGGCCTCATCGTGCATGTCAAAAATATCGGCGTCGCGGATGGTTAGGCTTTGGAGCAGAAGCCCTAGTCTGCGGCGTTGTTTTTCCAGCTGACCGAGTTCTCCGTAAATGCGGCGGATAAAAAGCATTTTTTGATTGCGTTCTTCTTCTTTGTCGTCAGTCTGATAAAAAACTGAAAGGCGGGCGGTCAATCTGGCGCAGAGTTCTTCCACTGCCCTCCGGATTTGGCTTTCCTTGAGGCTGGGGTCGCAAAGGGGGCTTAATGCATCGCGGATGCGGGCTATGCCTCCATCATTGAGTTTCATGGCAGCGTCCCACGCTTCCCTGGGATTGGAGAAATGGGCAGCTACGAGATCGCTTTTGAGAAAAGACGCTTCAAGCGCATTGACATAGTCCTGCATTTCAGGGCGGATGCCTTTTTCACGTCCCTCGCTGTCATATTCAAGAATAGCGTCAAATCGGAAGTTGGGGTTGCGGAGCAAAAAAAGGTTATTGAAGGCATGGATGCCGTCCCAGCGAGTGGGCCAGTCATGCTGTGTGCCAAAAAAATTAAGCAGGGAGGCGCCAAGGCGGTTGTCCCATCGAAATTCTACTGATGGAGCGCCTTTTTTCTGCTCGAACTCCATATCGAATTTGGTGAGGACAAAGAAAAGGGAAACCGGTTTTCCAGCGCGTTCTTCAGGGTGTTCGCCATGAGTGGAGGCTACCCAGTCGTTGATGACGCCCGGCAGATCCTGCACTTCCTGATTGCTTGGTCCAATGCAGAGGAGCATGCTGGTAAGCTCCCGATCGGCGCAATAGCGCTGGAAAAGATAGGCGACTTTGCCTCGCAGGAACATTTCTTTCAACATGCCGGGCTTTTGGAGTTCCTTGCGCACATCGTCAAACTTGTAGCGTGAGCGGTAGCCGGGGAAATCAAGCAGGTCGGTATGATCAAAATAGGGAGCGGGCTGGCGGGCCATGCTGATGGTCAATTCCGCAGTGAGCGCAGTGACTACGCCGCGGGGGAGGGAGGCGGAGCGTCCATCCGCTGTAACGATGCCGATGTGGGAAGCGTCGGGATTTGTCAGCGTATTGAGTGTGGCAACGTCAATGATGCTGCCTTCCCGTGGGATGAGTGCGTCGAGCGTGCAGAAGGCTTCATCAGGGTGTCCCAGCGTTTCGAGTGCCGAAAGCAGCGAGCGCAGAAGGTTGGTGAAGGGTTCGACTTCATCCCAAATGAGGCTGTAGAGGCGGAGGCGCCCTTCAAGGGCAAGGCGGGGGCCCAGGGAGAGCGCTCGTGCCCAATAAAGCCTCTCCATATCCTGCACTCTGGCTTTGGCACGGAAATTTTTAATCAGATATTCGCGGAGGTCCTCCATGTCGTCGAGATCAATGGGGGAAGCAGCGTCAGGAAGCTTTTCAATGGCATCAAGAGATTCAGCAATATTGCTTTGAGGGTCGTCCTTCAGTTCGCAGTCCGCGAAGTAGGTGTTGGCCAGGATTTTAACCAGATCCATTTCTGTGAGGAGTCTGGCCTGAACAGGATGCCCCTCGGGAAGGGAGCCTGGCTTTGTCATGGTGAATCTGGTAACAAGTCCGGTGGATTCCTTGCCGCCTTCCGGATTAATTTCGAGGAGAAAATCGTGTTCTTCCCCGCCGAAAGAAGCCATGAGAGCGCCTGAGGCATCACGGGCAAGGGCGGAAATGAGGTAGGATTTGCCAGCCTGGCTGGGACCAAAGACGCCAGCGCACATTTTCCGTCCTGCCGCGCGGGCGCAGTGGCGAAAAATTCTTCCGGCACGGCGTAATTCTTTGCAGAGACCTTCCTGCTCGTTGCGTACAATATCAGAATTTCTTTTTGCCCATGCTTCAGCCTCCGCAGCGGTTTGAGCCAGGCCAGAGCAGTAATTGACTAACGAAGCCATGGATATCTCCTTCTATCTGCAAGGATGATATATGCGAATGCGTGGGGATCCTGAGGCACATAAGCACACGTCACATGTGTCAGGCTGGCGCCTGCCTGGGAAAAGGCAGGCATTTTGAATATGCCCGATGCTTTTCCCTGATGCGTAACATGATGTTACAGCCAGTGCTTTAATCCGCGAACAGCGTTATCCAAAAACCACGCCTGTATCGAGCCAGAAGCCTTCATTTCGGGGGAGGGTTTGGAGGCGGATGTCGAGGATATCCGCAACAGGAATGGGATTTCCATCCCTGTCTTCAGCCTCTTCAATAAAGAATTCGCCTTCATCTCTGGATGTATTTTCAAGCCCTCCCTGGCGGTCTTCCGCGAGTTCTGAAACAACAAGGCGGATGGTAAGGGAGAAGGGCAGGCGCTGGGCGTAAATCCGGCGCGCCTCCTCGCTGACGAATTCCAAAAAATAGAAGCGCGTGGTGGTCCAGCGTTCGGCATCGATTTGGCGGAAGCCAATGGCAATAGGCGCGGCAAAGGACACCTTATGCGTGTATTCCCTTTCTCCTGCGTCGTTGACATCCACTTCAAACCAAACTTTGGGACGCTTGATCTGACCGCTGAGTTCCATTTCTCCGATGTAGCGGGCTGTGGAGCGGAGACGCAGCGTGGACGGATCAAAAGAAAATCCCTCAAGCTGGCCTTCAGCCAGTGTGCAGAGAATGGCGCCAACAACGACGGTTGTCTTGGGGTCTGTCATACGGCCAAGCGCGTCTGAGAAAGGATACCATCCTCCTACGCGGTATTCTCCCATGGGCAGGATGCGGTCAGGAGGCACAGGCAGCTCGGCAAAAACAGTGTCCACGATGCCGTGCCAGCGGCTGGGGCGTCCTGTCAGAAGGAGTGCGTCACAGTCATAGAGGTGTACAACTTCGCAAAGGTTGGAAATGGCTTCACGGAGCGTGCCGCGGATAGTATCGTCCAGGCGGCGGTAATCGATTTTTACGGGCACATCGAGGAGAGAGAAATCCTCGCCTGTTTGCGTGCGCACATACGAAGCAACGTAGTTCAGGGCCGCTTCGTTAGGCAAGTTGTGGAGCAGAGATTCAGGAAGTGGATCGCCCGACAGGGAGCCTTCCTGAGACTGGTGGAAAAAGTCGCGGAACAGGTGTGTGGAAGCGCCGGACGCCCGAGGTCCTGCCTGTTCGTAAAGTGCAAGCAGCCCCAGGGCTACAGGCACAGCAGCCTGCCGAACGAATTGAATGCGGGCGTTGCGGCTTTCGGCGGAATTATCCATGACGTCGCGTCCGAAAAGATGGGCAAGTGCCGCCCGTGAGTCGGGAATACCTGCATGGATTATGGCTTCGCCTATGGCAGGCAGGATATGTTCGCGGACCACCGCGGCAAGCACGTCATCCCCGGCGATATTGAATCCGTCACGAAATTCAGGATGGGGGGCCATGCGGGCTGAGGAGCCTTCATCACTTTGAAGATCAAAGGTGGTGATGGAAAGGTCGGTTGTTCCCCCGCCGATATCAATGGTTGCCACCCTCACGCAGGGGCGGCTGTCGTATTCAGGGCGGGGGCGTCCCACAAGGCTGCAGAGCAGGCGCGCGTCTCCCTGGTATTTTCTCGTAACTTCATTGTACACGTAAACAAGCTGGGTGCATGTGGCTTCGTCCCAATCGCAGCGCACGATGGGGCTTGTGCGGTAATCTGCGCGGGCGGGCTTCCTGTTTTGCACTGAGGAATAGAATGCCTCCCATCCCAGCGTTTCCCAAAGCACGCGAACAGCCCATTTGGCCCACCTGCGGTAGATGCGCTGTTCGGCAATGGGCATGCCAGCGGGCACGGTGAAAATAACTTGCCTGAGCCTCCTTGGGAGATCTGAAGCGTCACGGCGTCCGCGTTGTCCAGGAGAGTTGATGGTCAGCAGAGCCTGCTGGATGACCTCAACAAGCAGGAACATCATTAGTGAGGAGCGGGTGAAAAGCGATTCAAAGGCGCTTTCCTTTTCCTGCCTGCGGAGAATTTTATTCCGTGTAAAAAGGGGGTCGTCCATGCAGCAGAGGGGGGTGCCGCTAGCATTGACATTTTGGGCAAGGAGACCGCGGGTCACGTAGGGTTCGCCTGCACCGCGTGTATTAAAGCGCCAGCTTTGCTGCCAATCTCGTTCATCCCAAAGGTAGCGCTTGGGGCTGGACATGCCGGTAGCGCCTTCAGCGCAGATGGAAAAGGTGGAAAGGCGGGCGGCTTCAGGGCCAATACGCACAGGTGACGGCCAGGAAAAGGCTGCCGTGAGGCGTCCTGAGCGTCGGCTGAGGGCGTCATTGCCAAAGTGAATTTCAGAAAACTCTACGCGGGTTTCAAAGGGATCTGTGTAGACATTTTCGGGCTGGTCCATATCACGAAGCTGAAGAAGGTAGCTGTCATTGAGATTAGTGACGCTCTGGGCCCGTGTTTCAACCAGCATGCCTGTTGTGCGGGAGTTGCCGATATCCAGGACAAGGTCCACATCCACGGGAGTATGGCGCTCCGGATTGATGACGTAGACTTTTACGCCGCGGATGCAGATGTTGAGGACGTCGAGCATGGAAAGGTAAGAGGCAAGATATTCCAGCTTAGGGGCGTCTTCAGGGCGGCGTTTGTGGTTTGCCCGCAGGTATTCATCCCATACATCGCGGAGCCATTGGTCTATCCATGGCTCATTAAGGAACCACGCGTTGTCGCGGACATGGGAGGCCAGGCGGAACTGGGCGTGTGCGTTGATGTCGCCCGGGGCAAGGGCGGCGTAGCGCCCTGTTTCAGGGGAGGGTTCCTCCACCTGCATGTCAAAAGCAAGGACAATGCGCAGCATTTCAGGGCGGGAGGAATCTTCCACCATGCGGACCCTGGCCCAGTTGCTGGGTCCCCGCTCCACGCGGCATTCGCCATCGCGTTCCCAGAGCTGTTCCCGTTCACGGAGGAAGGGCACGGGGATCCATTGCCCAAGCCAGGGTGCCAGGGACTTGCGTCCGTCGACTTCATAGCTTTCGGCGCTGACGGGATCTCCTGTTACATCATCCAGGAATCTGCCGTTTTCCTCGCGGAGGGGAACGAGGCGTACCTCGGATGTGCCGTTTGTCTGCCTTGGGACTTCGGCGAAGCAGCGGCGGATGCGGGGCAGGGAGGCGAGGTTCGCCTCAAAATCCATGAGCTGGGGGCAGCCTCCGGGAATAAGGCTGACCCTTTCTTTGTATCGGGGCATTTGAAACATCAGCGTCTCCTGCCGCAGGATTCTACGCGGACGAAGGGGATTTCGTAGGATTGGCGGCCGCCGTTGGCATCAGTGAAAATCCAGGAGCAGGGGGTGTTCTGTCCTGAACCTCGGCACATCATTTGGGCGGCTCCCCAGCGCTCGCCATCAGAACAATAGGCGCCGGAAGAAGAAACGCGGAGGGTGCTTCCCTCCATGTGGGCGCGGGTTGTGCCTGTGCAGGTCCGTCCACCTCTGCGGCCTGAAGGATCAATGACAGTCCTCCGCCCGTAGCTCCCCTGGGGGCCAAAGCAAAAGCATTCCCGTACAATGCGCTTGGAAAAGTATTCAGGGCGCGTTCCCTGCCAGCAGCCTTCAAGAAAGTCCAGGCGGCCGGTCTGCACGGCTTCAGGAGGAATGCGAAGCTGCTCACCAGGACGGGATTTTCTGGAGGGTTCAGGCTTTGGAGGTGTCTTTTTTTCTGGTTTTGGCTCCGCCTTTTTTTCAGGTTTCACTGGCGCTGGCTGGGGAGGACGCGGAGGCGTTGCCTGCTTGGCAACGGAGATTTTTTCGGGCTTAGGTGCTTTTTGCGCTGCTGTTTTTTTAGGTTCTGGCTTTTTATCGGGGACGGCAGTCCGTGTTTTTGCCGCAGCTTTTTCAGGCTTTTCATTTTTTACGGGAGTCAGGGGAATGAGCTCCCAGAGCTGCACTGGCCCGGAAGTTTTCTTTGGTTCACTGACCGTAACGTCTGGCGCGGCGCTGTTTGGCCGGACCACATGGACGTCCTGTTTTTCCGGAGTGATAACATTGACGTCCGGGGCGGTACTCTTAGGCTGGACCACGTTGACATCCGGCTTTCCAGGTGTGTTTACAGTCACACCCTGTGCGGGCTGTTCTGTAATGGTAACGTTTGGAGCCGTGCCGTTAGGCTGAACCACACGGACATCCGGTTTTTCCGGAGTGATAACATTGACGTCCGGGGTGGTGCCCTTGGGCTGGACCACGTTGATGTCCGGATTTTCAGGCGTAATCACGTTAACGTCAGGTGAGGTCCGCTCAATGATATGGACGTTAGGCGCTGTACTGTTGGGAAGTGAGATGTTGATATCAGGCTGGTCTGGGAGCGGGCGCACCACGGGAGCCTCTTGGATCTGGGGGGGGGAAGATGGCCTTACGGTCAGGTTATTTTCAGCTGCGGAGGCGGGTCCGGGGAAAAGTATACCCACGGTGCATAAAGTGACGCAAAGGCGGGAAAGCGCGTTCATGGCATATTTCCTTTCAAAGGTCAGTGCTGAAGCATACTTGTCTTTTGGCGGTACGTTAGCCGACCTGTGCTGTTTATGCAAGGAAAAGTGCTTGGGGGCTGGAAAGAAGTTGCCGCATCTATGAAGGACTTTTTTGGGCTTTCTGTCAATGTTTAGGTGCGGCGTTGATTTGATGAAACTGAGCTAAGCTCGGCATGGGGATTGCCGAGTGCCACAGTGGAAAACAGCTGCGCTGAATCAAATAAAAAAACCGGTGCCCCAAAGCACCGGTTTTCATTCATGTGGCGTCACCAAGCAGGCTTGAACTGCTATTTGCGGCTTGAGAGGCCGCCCTCCTAACCAGTTAGAGGATGGTGACGTGAGAAAGCTAATATCTTTATCTGATATTTTCTGTCAAGCATTTTTTAGGGCAGATGTATAAAACGTACAGGTTTTCCTTTGCCGTTTGTATCCCATGGGGTTCCATCGGCATTTGTTCCTCTGCAGAAGGCGGAATAGCCTTGCCTTGTGCAGTCGATGGACTGGGAGGGGTATGTATTGCCGCTTGTGCAGCGCTGTTCATCCAGAGAGAAGTGAACGCCCTCTGCTGAGAGTTCCGCCCTGGCTGTTCCCCTGCAAATGTCTCCGCGCTCCAAAATTCGCGTGACAGCCTCGCCCTTTGCGTCAAACAGGAATTCCAGGGTAACGGGAGCGCCCGTACGCGCGTTCATGAGATCGGTTTCACAGCGCCAGCGTCCTTTTAGGAAGGCCAAGTCAGAGGGATTTTCAGGGATGCTTAATTCAGGCTTTTGATTTTCCTGTTTAGGTGGAACAGGCGGCGCTGGGGCAATCGCGGTGTTTGTTCTGCAAAGTTGAGCATGCCGTTTGAGGCGTTCCGTAAGGGAAGCCAGGGAACCGCGCAGAGCGGCGTTCTTTTCGCGCAGGGCGGCGGCTTGTTCTGCCTCATCGCCGCTCCAAAGAAGAGGAGCGTTAAAGATAGTATGGCCGCTTAGGGTAGGCAGCCCGCCAAAGGAGGTCACCGCCAGGGCAGCCAGAAGCAGAAGCAGCAAAAGTGGCAGCAGCCAGAGCCAGCCTCCTCGGCGGCGGTTTCCTGGCTGTACTGGAGGTGGAGGAACTTCTCTCTCTTGCGGTGCGGCAGGGGGAATGGGATCTGCTTCCTGCATTTCTTCATGCACAGGAGGGCGTGGGGATTCATTACGCGGCATGGCCGGCGCAATACGGCAGAGATCCTGCGGGTCCGCACCAGGAGTGCCTGGGCCAAAGCCCCAGCAGGTGAATACGGGCTGACCGCCTACGGCATACAGGCAGCTTTCGTCTGGAAAACGCAGGGCTAAATCGAGGATATGCCCGCGCATGGAGCGGGAAGGTTCGGGCTGTATGCGCAGTTCTTCAGCATAGCTGCGTAATTCAGAGGCCATATTAGCCAATGAGCTGCGCATGGCAGCCTGTTCGTCTTCGGTCAGGGAGAGGAGGGGCCTGACCAGTCCTTGAACTGGAGTGTACCAGTCTATGCTGTTGTTTTCATTGTTGCGGACAGGCTCGGCGAAGAGCAGTACGTAGCGGTCGCCAAGGCGTGGGTGGCGTTGAAGCATGGCACGGATCTGCGCGTAGCAGTCGCTTACGGCAATTCCCTGCCAGGCCAGGGCGTGCATTGAGCTGGCTGGCGTAGTGCAGACAAGGTTGCTCATTATATGGCACCGCCTTTTTCTTTGCCAGACTGGGGGACGGCGGGGACAATATCAGAAACGGGGATGCCTTCGCCCATCAGAAGCGTTTTTGCTTCACATGGGGTTTTATCAAGCCAGGTCTCACGTTCGTCAAGCTGGCGGAGCAGGCTCTTTTCGATGCGCTGTTCTTCAAGAAGGATGCTGGCCTCAAGGTTCATGGCCTGCTTGTGGATATCCCAGATTCGGTAGGCGCTGTAGAAAAGCAGCGCCAGAAGCGGGAGGCAGACAAGCAGGGGCACGGCGGATTTTTTTTCCGTGTTCATGGCGTTTTTTAGTTGGGTCCGCAGTGCGCTGGCCTGGCGAGGTCAGTGTACTGGACGGCCATGTTTGGAAGGTTTGGGTGGGAGAGACTAGCTATAGAAAAAAATGCGTTCCCGACATGGAGAAAACAGCCTCCATGCCGGGTTGTTTTTGTCGATTACGCCTTGGTTGAGGCGATAATGGCCTGCATTTCTGCTTCCTGTTGCCGTGTTTGTTTTTCAGCGGCGCGCTTTGCAGAGGAAATATCGTCTACGCGGCGGCTGAGATCGTTGGTCTTTTTCTGGGCTTTTTTTGCTGCTTCACTCTTGTAAGTCCGCTGCTGTTTTGGCTGCGCAGCCTCGCTATGATAGCGTTTCTGAG
>JAGADT010000024.1 GCA_017613475.1 Desulfovibrionaceae bacterium
GAGCCCCTGCAGCAGGCGGCTTATGCGCAGGAGGTTCCATGGCAGGAAGTAGCGCAGGTAGGCGGAAAGGAAGCGCGGCGCGCTCCAGTAGGGGCGGGCGAGCGCGTAGCGTTCCGTTGTCAGGATGGCGGAAAGCTCCCGTATGGCGTCGGGCAGGTCTGCGCGGTGCGCGCTTTTGAGCGGCAGGAGCGCATCCAGGAGTTCCGGCAGGCAGCTCAGCGCCCTGGTGCAGAAGGCATCGGGGATGAATGTTTTGGGGGGCTGGATTTCCAGCTGCAGCGTTTCTCCCCTGGGGGAGGCGCTGGCGGAACGGGGGCCGCGCGCGTCTTTGCGAGGGGCAGGGCGCCCGGCCTTTGCGGCACGGTGCGCCTCCCCCCCAATGCTGCGGGAAAGGGGGGAAGCCCCCCCGTTCCCTTTTGGCGGGAATGGCCGCCTGATCACGCCTTGGCCCTGTCCTGCAGCGCCGCGACGGCGGGCAGCAGCTTGCCTTCGAGGATTTCAAGGAAGGCGCCGCCGGCGGTTGAAATGTAGGAGACGCCTTCGACGCACTTATATTTTTCAAGCGCGGCAATGCTGTCTCCGCCGCCGGTCACGGTGTAGGCGGGGCTTGCGGCAACGGCCTTGGCCACAGCCTCGGTGCCTTTGCCGAACTGGTCGAGTTCAAAGGCGCCGACCGGGCCGTTCCAGACAACGGTGCCGCTCTGGGCAATGATTTCGGCGTAGCGGGCCGCGGTTTTGGGGCCGATATCAAGGATCATTTCATCGCTGCGCACGTCCTTCACGTCGCGCACGGTGGCTGGCGCGCTGGCTTCAAACGCCGGGCCAACGACCACGTCATCGGGCAGGAGGATGGCGGCGCCGCGGGCCGCGGCTTCATCCATGATGCGGCGGGCGTCGGCTACGAGGTCGTCTTCGCAGAGCGATTTGCCAATTTCAAAGCCGGCGGCCTTGAGGAAGGTATTGGCAATGCCGCCGCCCACAATGAGCTTGTCCACGCGTTTGGAGAGGCTGTCCAGGACAAGCAGCTTGGTGGAGACTTTCGATCCGCCGATGATGGCAAGCAGGGGATGCTTGGGGTTGTCCATGATGTTGCCGACAGCTTCAAGCTCGGCGGCAAGCAGGGGGCCGGCGCAGGCCGTGGGGGCGAAGCGCAGCGCGCCTTCCGTGGAGGCCTGGGCGCGGTGGGCTGTGGCAAAGGCGTCCATGACGTACACATCGCCGAGGCCGGCCAGCTTTTGGCCAGTTCTTCCACGTTTTTCTTTTCGCCCTTTGTGAAGCGCACGTTTTCGCCGAGGACGCACTGGCCGGGCTGGACTTTCACCTTGCCGGAGAAGAGGTCTTCAAGCGGGGCCAGCGGGACTTCCATGCCCAGCAGCTCGGAAAGGCGCGCGGCAACCGGAGCGAGGGACGCTGCGGGATCATATTCCCCTTCAACGGGGCGTCCAAGGTGCGACAGCACGATAACGCCGGCGCCTTTTTCCAGTGCGAGCTTAATGGAGGGAAGCGAGGCGACGATGCGTTTTTCACTGGTGATGCGGCCTTCTTTGACGGGAACATTGAGGTCTTCGCGCATGACGGCGATTTTTCCTTTCAAATCAAGGTCGCGCATGAGCAGGATAGCCATTGAGGACTCCTTTTTGGGGTTGTGGGGAACTGTTTGGCATTATGAAGAAATAAACACCTGAAAGAAAACTATCAGCGAACATGCCCGTATTCAAGCGCTATGTTCACGGCGCTTTATTTTTCGGCGCGGAAAGGGGCGGGGAAGGCGTCAAGCCTCTCCTTCCTCTGTTTCCAGTCAGGCAGCAGGCGCGTGAGCTCGGCATAGAATGCCGGGCCGTGGTTCATGTGGCGCAGATGCGTGAGCTCATGGAGGATCACAAAGTCCGCGCAGTCCTGCGGCAGCCGGATAAGCTCATAGGCCAGGGTGATGGAGCCTTTTGACGAGCAGCTCCCCAAACGGGCGCGCAGGTGCCTGAATGAGAGGGGAGGGCGCTTCGTGAGCCATGGCACGCCTTGCATGAGGCGCTCCATGCTGGAAGGGAGGGCCTCCCTCGCGCGCTGCTCATACCAGCGGCGGATCAGCTGCTCGGCATGCTCTCCTGTGGGCGCGCTGATGATGAGGCGCCCGGGTTCCCCGCCTTCAGGTTCGCGCACGCTCATGCCGTGGAAATGCGCGGCGTTCAGGATGTCAACGGCATAGGGCCTGCCAAGGCAGTAGCGCAGTTTTGGGGATTCCGGCGGGGGCGCGGAGGCGCCGCGCTTTTGGGCGGCCAGCACGTGCGCGGCGACCCACGCGGCGCGCTCCCTGATGAAGGCGTGCGCCCGCTCAGGAGAGTCCCCCCGCGGGTAGAGCACCTCAACCTGGCCGTGCCTGCTGACCCGCACGGTGACGCGCGTGCGGTTTGGGGCCCCTTCCCTGGCAATGTAGGGGATGGTGAGCCCGTTATGGCAAAAAGAGCATGGTTCCTGCTGCATGGGACTGCCTTCCATGAGTGGGCGGGTAAGGAGGCTTGGCGGCTGCATGGGCCTGGTGTATGCTGGCTTCCGGCGGCAGTATGAACCGTTTGACTGTATGACACAAGGATTTATGCCATGACGCCCATTAGCTCCGAGGACCAGATCCTTTCCGTTATTGATGCCCATTTTCCTGCTGAGCATCCCCGCCTGCTTCTGGGGCGCGGTGATGACTGCTGCGTGCTTGCCGCAGACGGGCCGCTGGCCATCAGCACTGATTTGTTTCTTGAGGAGGCGCATTTCCGCCGCGCCTATTTTTCTCCCCGGGATATTGGCTGGAAGGGGCTGGCCGTCAACATCAGCGACCTTGCGGCCGCGGGCGCAAAGCCCGTTGGCTTTTCACTGGGCCTGGCCCTGCCGCCTGATGCGGACCTGGAGCTGGTGGACGGGCTTTTTGCCGGCATGGCGGAGCTTGCGCGCCCCTTTAACCTTTCGCTGACCGGGGGCGACCTTTCCCGCGCGGAAAAGCTGCATCTCTGCGTAACGATATTCGGCGATGCCAGGCCTGAGGCCATGCTTGGGCGCGGAAGGGCGAGGCCCGGGGACAGCGTGTTTTTGATTGGCCAGGTCGGGCTGGCCCGCGTGGGGCTGGCGGTGCTGGAAAGCATGGGGCGCGCCGGCATGGAGCGCTACCCCTCAGCCTGCAGGGCGCATCTCAGGCCTGTTCCCCGCGTGCGGGAAGGCCTGATGCTGGCAGAGCTTATGGAAGCAAGGCGCGCCCGCATTGGCCTCATGGATGTTTCGGATGGGCTGGTCAGGGACCTGCCGCGCCTCCTGGGGCGCTTTGGGGCGGATCTGGCGTTCCCCACGCCGCATCCCGAATGCCTGGCATGGGCTGAAGAGCGGAAGGGCGGCGGGCTTTCCGCAGGCGAGATCTGCTGCCTTGGCGGGGAAGATTACGGGCTTGTGGGCACCTGCGAGCCTTCCCTCATTGGCGACATCGTATCTTCCATTCCTGACTGCACGGTGCTGGGCACTGTGACAGGCGAAGGCTCGGGCATTTTGTGGGATGGGCGACCCGCGGCGTCATCCGGGTTCGACCATTTTTCCAAGGCCTAGGTTCACGTATTCAGCCTGGATTCGCACTGGGCGCGTTTTACCCGTCCAGGTAGTCAACAGCGGCGAGCGTGAGGCCCTTGGCCGGCGCTGTGGCGCCCAGATGCCGCCTGTCCCTGGACTGGAGCAGCTGAGGAACGTCCTGCGGGGCAATTTTGCCGCGCCCTACGGCCACAAGCAGGCCCATGGCGTTGCGCACCATCTGCTTTAAAAAGCCGTTGGCTTCAAAAGACCAGGCGATTTCCCGCTCCCCCTCACATATCCCGGAAAGCCCTTCGGGCATGCAGCGCACGGCGTACATGGTGCGCACGGTGGAAAGCATCTCGGTCCCCTGGTTCTTCAGGCTGGCAAAGTCGTGTTCGCCCTCAAGGCAGCGGGCGGCTTCACGCATTGCGGAAACGTTTACCGGCCCGCAGCTCCAGACAAAAGGATAGAGCTTGGGCGGCGTATAGCGCCGGCTCAGCCACAGGCGGTAGACGTAGCGTTTGCGCTTTGCGCTGAACTGGGCGTGGAAGCCTGCCGGGGCCTCCTCGGCGCGGGCAATGCGGATGTCGCTCGGAAGGAGCGTATTGAGCGCAAGCTGCCAGTCCACGCTGCGGCGGCAGGCGGGGATGTCCACATGGGCCACCTGCGCGTCGGCATGGACGCCCGAATCTGTGCGGCCTGAGCCATGCACATGGACGAGCCGGCCCGCCACATGCGAGGCCGCCTGTTCAAGGAGACCCTGCACGGTGGTCAGCTCGCCGCCAGGCACGGCCTGGATCTGCCAGCCGTGGTAGTGGGTGCCTACGTAGGCAATGGTCAGCTTCAGGCGCACGGACTCTTCCGTGCTTTGCGCAGTTTCTGTCATGAAGGTTCTTTGGCTGTGCGGCGCTGGCAGGCGCGCGGAATGCGGCAGCCTGAGCCATGGATTTCAGGGGGCAATTCCAGGCTGGCGTGGGTGCGCATTACAGCGCGGTGATTTTGGGGGGATGCGGAAGGCAGGGAATAGGGGAGGATAAGGAAGGCGGCCCCAGCCTGAAAAAGGCAGGGACCGCCTTAGTGGTTTTTAGACAAAG
The DNA here is from genome assembly GCA_017613475.1 of Desulfovibrionaceae bacterium. Lineage (GTDB taxonomy): Bacteria > Desulfobacterota > Desulfovibrionia > Desulfovibrionales > Desulfovibrionaceae > Avidesulfovibrio. Next base: position 4,632 of record JAGADT010000024.1, read on the forward strand.
GGGTTGGCGAAGAGCACGATGAGGCTCACGACCAGGGTGTAAATTGCCAGGGATTCAACGAAGGCAAGACCCAGGATGAGCGTAACCTGCACTTTCTGGCTGGCGTCGGGGTTGCGGGCGATGCCTTCGCACGCGGCCTTGAGGCCCTGACCCTGAGCGAAGCCGCAGCCGACGGCGGCGATGCACATGGCGATGACGGCCGTCATCACGGCGTAGCCGAGGCTCGTGGAGTCAAGCATGACTTTGGCGGGGGCGGCGGCAGCGGCGGGTTCGGCAGCCATGGCGATGCCAGCGAGGCCAAGAACGGCCACGGAAGCCAGGAGAGCGGAAAGAATTTTACGCATTGGATTGCTCCTAAGCATGTTATATGGTTGCGGTCAAGAGACCATTTCCCTCAAAATGTGTGATGCCCGGGTTAGTGGGCGGGTTCCATGGCGCTTTTGAGATAGAGCATGGAAAGGATGTAGAAAATGAAGGCCTGGAGGCACTTTGCCAGGAGGAACAGGAAATAAATGGGCAGCGTGCCGGCAATGGGCGCCAGGAGGAAGAAGAGCACCAGCACGATTTCTTCGCCGCGGATGTTGCCGAAAAGACGGAGTGTAAGGGAAAGCGGGCGCGCGAGGTGCGAAATGATTTCAAGGCAGAACATGAACGGCGCCATGGCAGCCATGGGCCCCATGAAGTGCTTGATATAGCCGCCGCCCCAGCGGCAGATGCCGACGGCGTTGTAATACAGGAAAATGAAGAGGCCCATGGCCAGGTTGGTATTGACGTTGGCCGTGGGCGCGTCGCAGCCGGGCAAAAGCCCCATGAGGTTTTCAATGGCGATGATGAGGAAGAGCCCGCAGAGCACAGGAAACACCTTGCGCCCGTTTTCGCCCATGTTGGCCACGGTAAAGTTTTCCAGCCCGTCGATGATGACCTCAAAAAAGTTCTGGAGGCGTCCGGGAACGAGCGTCAATTTGCGCCGCACCAAGAGCGCCAGCAGCAGCATAACAAGCATGGCGAGCCATGTGTAGAAAATATGGCTGGTGTGGAGATGGTGTCCGGCTATCGTCATTTCGTTCATGTTGAACACATGAGAAAGCAAAAGCGGTTCAGGAAGTCCTGCTGCCATGGGATGCTCCTTTTGCGAGGCACATAAAGGCGTTCAGTCAGACTGCGTGTGGCTTGGCGCGCAGCATACCGAAAAAACGATGAAAACCAGCAGGGAAGATAACCCTGCCACAAGCGCCGAAACGGGCGCTTTGCAGCGCGCAAGCGCAATATACACAAAAATTCCCGTAAGGAAAAGACGTAATTGGAAGCTCCAGATGAGGGAGGACAGCCATTTTTTTTTGGAAGTTACTGAAATCTTTTGCTGAATAAATTTTGCGAGCCCAAAAAAATTCCATGCGGAAAAGAGCGTTGAAAGGCCGAACCAGAGCCACCAGGCGGAAAAAGGCGCGGCAAAGGCGCTCCAGACCAGAGCCAGGAGCCCGCACAGGAGCATGCGGAAGAGGATGGTCCGCACCGGCGCGGCAAAGCCCCGCCGGGCAAGGGCCGCGTCAAAAAGGGTCCAGGGTGACTTCATGGATTATCCTGCTTTTTGTTCGTGTCGTCCATGCGGCGCAGCATGGCGGCGGCATCCTGCCAGAGGTTGCGGAAGCCGGCGATGATGCCCAGCACCAATCCCGCGAGGAAGCCCCAGGGATGGAAGCCGGCCCACGCGTCAAGGGCGTATCCGAGAAGCCCGCCCACAATCAGGCCTGAAACAAGGTGGAGGCCAAGCACGCTTGCCCGGCCCGCGGCATCAAAAAAATCCTGCTGGCGTTTCATGGCGCCTCCTGTTTGGGTATTGAATCAAGCCTCTTTTGCATGCGGCAGGGAGCCCATGCAGGTGATGAGATGCGCGGCCGCGCGCCTTGCGCTGCCCTCAGGGCCGCACATGCGCGCGACTTCAGCCATGCCTTCGCGCACGGCGTTCAGCGCGGAGGGGCTGGAAAGCCATTCTTCAATCTGTCCGGCAAGCTTTTCCGGCGTGGCGTCGTGCTGGATGAATTCAGGGAACAGCGTGCGCCGGAGGATGAGGTTGGGCAGGCTGATCCAGTTCAGGTCTATGAGGGTTTTGCCGACAAGATAGCTCAGCGGCGAAACAATGTAGGCCACGGCCGTGGGCGTGCCGACGAGCGCCGTTTCAAGCACGGCGGTGCCTGAAGCCGCCATGATGGCTGAGCAGCCGCGCATGACGGCATAGCGCTGCCCAGGCTCTTCCATGGCCAGGGGGATATCCTTGGGCCAGAGGGAGCGCAGGAGGGATTCTTCCATGTTGGGCGCCCGCAGGCAGTGGAAGGAAAGCCCTCCGATGCGTTTTTGCAGCAGGCCAGCCGCGGCGCCGAAGAGCGGCATGAGGCGCGTCACTTCCTTCATGCGGCTGCCGGGCATCACGCCAATGCGCCCGGGAAGCGGCGCCAGGCCTCCAATATTGGCCTGGTGGATCATATCGACCAGGGGATTGCCGACGTATTCAACGTTGATGCCGTGCGAGCGGTAAAAATCCTTTTCAAAGGGCAGGATGCACATCAGCCCCCTGATGTGGCTGCGCAGGAAGCGCACGCGCCCCTTGCGCCAGGCCCATACCTTGGGCGGAATGAAGTAGTACGCAGGGATGCCGAGGCTTTTGGCAATGCGGGCCACGCGGAAATTGAATTCCGGCGCGTCCACCAGGAGGACGGCGTCCGGGTGGATGCGGGACATTTCGCGGCGCATGGCGGAGAGCATGCGCAGCGCCCTGGGAATCGCGGAGAAGACTTCCACAACGCCCATGACGGAGAGGTCTTCCGTATGGAAAAGGTTGTCCTGCCCGGCCTCGGCCAGGCACGGGCCCCCCATGCCGACGGCTTCCACATGCGGGGCAAGCGCCCTGAGTTCTTTGAGGACGCTGGCGGCCTGCATGTCGCCGGAAAGTTCGCCGGCGCTGATCCATAGTGTTTGTTTCATCGCTGTGTTCCGTTTTGGGCCCCGGGCGTTAAACAGGCGGCAGGGGGGCGAGGCTGTCCAGGAATCCGCTGAACACGTATTCCCGCAGCGCATGGATCCAGGGCCGGGGTGTCAGCCCTGTCGTTTGCGTGTACAGGCTGGTATCCAGCACGGAGTAGGGCGGGCGCCTGGCTGCCAGGTTCAGCCTTGAGCTTTCTATGCCCACGGCAACGGCGGGCCTGTTGGCCAGGCGGAGCGCCTCGGCTCCAAGCTCGCAGATGTTGGCTTCGCCCCTGTTGGCAAAATTGATGAGCCCGGAGGCGCCCGTCTCCAGCAGCGCGAGTGTTGCGGCGGCAATATCCGGCGCATAGGCGGGGGAGCCGTAAATATCCTGGGCCATGGCGAGGAAGCCCTTGTCTTCCGCGGCATCCAGCAGGTCGTTGATGGTTCCGCGGCTGGGGCCGAACACCCACCCCAGGCGGATGATCAAAAGCTTTTCAAGCCCCATGCAGAGCAGGGACTGGTCGGCTTCCGCCTTGGCCCTGCCCAGGGTGTTGATGGGGTTTGGCGCGTCCTTTTCCGTATACGGGGCGCCTTTTTTGCCGTCAAAAACGTATGAGGTGCTGTAGTGGACAAGCTGTATGCCGCGCTCCCCGGCAAGCCGGCCAAGGCACTCGGGGAGCTCGCGGAGGAGCCCCCTGGCTTCTTCCGGATGAAATTCCGCCTTGTCTATGGCTGGCCACAGGACGGCGTTGATGATGGCGTCAGGGCGCGTTTTTTCAACGCAGTCCTCAACGCTTTCCGGCTGGAAAACGCTGAGCCCCGCCTCATCTTCGGGCAGGTCAAGCGAGGCCGTGCGCCAGCCGCTGCCCTGGAGCCTGCGCGCCAGGATGGCGCCCAGCATGCCGCTGCCATCCACCACAAGCGCGAGCGGGTGGCGGGCTTTTGAAGGGGTGTGGCGCGGGTGAGAGGAGTGTCCCATAGGCTTTGCTGTGCACGCGGCGGCCGTGCGGGTTTTGCCGGGGCGGGCGGCGCCGGATGTTTTACGGGGGATTTGCGGGTGTGCCTGGCAGGGCGGGTTTTGGCGCCCGCCCTGCCGTTGATGCGTTTTTTAGGCCGGTCAGCTCCGCAGCGCCTTCTTAAAGCCTTCGCGCGAGCGTTCGATGACGTCTTCAGAAACGCAGAAGGCCAGGCGGAAGTGCCCGGGCCCGCCAAAGCCGGTGCCCGGCACGGCAAGCACGAGCTGCGGCATCAGCTTTTCATTGACAAAGCGCAGGTCGTCGCCCCCGGGCGCCTTGGGGAAGAAGTAGAAGGCGCCGGCCGGCATCTGGAACTCGTAGCCGGCGTCTTTCAGCACATCCGCCATCAGGGCGCGGCGCCTGGCGTACACGCTGGCATCCACCTGGGTCCCGAGCGCGGCGGCCATGAGGTGCTGGCCCACGATGGGCGGGTTGACGAAGCCCAGGATGCGGTTGGCCACGCACAGCGCGGCAATGAGCTCTGCGCGCCCTTCCATGCGGGGGGAGAGGGCGACATAGCCGACGCGCTCCCCGGGCAGGGAGAGGTTCTTGGAGAAGGAGGAGACCAGCACGGCATAGTCGTAGAGGGGCAGCACGGAGGGCACTTTTGCGCCGTCAAAGGCCAGGAAGCGGTAGGGCTCGTCCGCAATCAGGAAGATGGGGCGGCCGTTCTTCCTGGAGGCTTTTTCCAGCAGGGCGGCAAGCGCCTTGACTTCTTCAAGGGTGTAGATGACCCCGGTGGGGTTGTTGGGCGAATTGATGATGATGGCGCGCGTTTTTTGGGTGATGGCGGCTTCAAGCGCGTCCAGGTCAAGCTGGAAGGTATCGGGCTTTGAGGGGACGGTGTCAAAAACGCCGCCGTGGTTGCGCACATAGGAGCCGTATTCCACAAAATAGGGGCGGAACGAAAGCACCTGGTCGCCCGGCTCCAGGACGGAGCGGAAGAAAACATTCAGCCCGGCGGCCGCGCCGCAGCACAGGACGAGGTCCTGACCCTTGATCTCTATGCCCTGTTCCTTGCTCAGGTAGGCGGCCAGGCTGTTCCTGGCCCATTCGCTGCCGCCGTTGGGCGTGTAGCCCATGCTGAAAGGCTCACCGGCGTGCTCCGCGAGGTCGCGCAGCCCCTTGGCAACGGAGGCTGGCGGCGGAAGGTCAGGGTTGCCAAGGCTGAAATCGCAGACGGCGTCTTCGCCGTACTGGCGTTTGAGCTGGATGCCCGCGTCAAACATGCGGCGGATCCATGACCCGCCCTCTATTTGTTCCTTCATCTGGGCTGAGATAAGCGACATGCCCGTTCTCCTTTTCGCATATAACGTGTTTCGCACGGCGTGAATGCCGGCTGCGCGGCGGAATCCGCCGTAAATTTTGAAAAAACATTTTAGCTGTATTGTCTTTCCGTGTCAAAAAGCCTATCACTGTCTGAGCCATGCAGGAGCAGCATCCGCGTTGTTTTTTTCGCTGGAAAAGCAAGGTGAAATGAAGAAAAACTTCTTTCCGGCGGAAAATACTCTGCTCTTGAGGCTTTACCTTTTGAAAGGTTTGTGGTTAACTCGCCCTGTTTTGGGAGGGGTGCGCCCTTTTTCCCAGAAACTGGAAGTTGGAATTTACCCAAGCAACGGAGGCTTGCATGAAATTCACCCGTCTTATCGTTTTGACTGTTGCCCTTGTGTTCGCTTGGGCGACAGCTGGCTTTGCTGCTCAGGATCAGCAGTGCGTCAAGCGCATCGAGAGCTTCAACTACTTTGTGGACCAGTCCGGCTCCATGATGATGACCTACGGGGGCAGCGATGCGAAGGCTATCACCAAGATCGCCCTTGCCAAAAAAGCTGTTGCCCGCGTGAACGACGCTGTGCCGGATCTTGGCTACAGCGGCGGCCTGTATCTCTTCGCTCCTTATAAGACCGTTGTGGCCCAGGGACCCTGGGACCGCGCTGCCATTGCGAAGGGCATCAACAAGATTCCTGAAGGCCTGGAAATCTTCGGCCGCCAGACCCCGATGGGCGTTGGCCTTGCTGACCATGACGCCACCGTCAAGCAGATGCCGACCAAGGCTGCTGTGATCATCGTTTCTGACGGTGAGTCCAATATCGGTGTGGATCCCGTTGCTGAAGCCAAGGCCCTTTACGCCGCCAACCCCGGCCTGGTCCTCCACGTCATTTCCGTGGCTGACTCCGCCGCCGGCAAGAAGACCCTCCAGAACATCACCGCCCTCAACCAGGAATCCGTCATGGTTTCCGCCGCCGAGCTCGTTTCCAGCGATGCCGCTGTTGAAAAGTTCGTGAGCGATGTGTTCAGCAACTGCGGCGCCCCCGTGGAAGAAGTGATCGTCCTGCGTGGCGTCAACTTCGCGTTTGACTCCAGCGCCCTGGATGCCAAGGCCTGCGCCATCCTTGATGAAGCCGCCGAGCAGATCAAGGCCCGCGGCGACGGCGTCCGCCTGAACCTGCTGGGCTACACGGACAGCAAGGGCTCCGATGCCTACAACGCCCGCCTGTCTCAGCGCCGCGCCAATTCCGTTAAGTCCTACCTTGTGCAGGCTGGTGTGCCTTCCTACGCCATCAAGGCTACCGGCATGGGCAAGTCCTTCCGTTACGACAACGCCACGGAAGAAGGACGCTACATGAACCGCCGCTGCGAGCTCGCTTTCGAGTAAGCCAGGCGTTCATTCCCAGGTAAGCATAAGCCCGGCGGCTTTCGATAAGTCCGTCGGGCTTTCTCAATGCGGGATTTTGCTTTCAGCCCTGCTGAAGCCCTGATGCGGGAACGGCCCGCGCCAGGTGGAATACAGGTTCCCCGGGGAACCGTTTTGCTCTTATAAGGATTTTTCCATGTTGAAGAAATGCTTTTTCTTCCTGTTGGCTTTTTTGCTTGTCGCTCCCTGCAATATGGCTTCAGCAGCTCCCAAGAAAGCGCCTCGCGCAGCTGCTCCGGTAAAGAAGCAGCGCGTTGTCAAACAAGCCCGCCCCTCCGCTGCGGCATTGAAGGCCTGCCAGGCTAACGAGCCCCGCGAAGTCGTCCAGAAAAAGCTGGATGACGCCGCTTCGGTGCTCCTCGCGCGGGTGAACAGCACCATCTGCCCCAACCGTTCCTGCAAGCAGGTCGCCAGGGCGGGCACCGGCTACCGCGCCTGGTTCCAGGAAGCGGACCCCAATTCCCTGCGCACCGAACTGCGTGACAGCCCGCACGGCAAGGTCTGCAACTACGTAGGCTACATCATTTACAATGAATACACCTACGAATCGTTCGGCAAGACGCGCGAAGAAGCCCTGAACGGACCCTACAGGATCGCCAAGACCCGCAAGATGCGCGAGCTGAGCGTGTACGACAAGAAGGGCCTCTGGCAGTTCTAGCCAGGCATTCCCGCGTGGATTTTCAGGGGGCGCCGTTTCCGGCGCCCTTTTTTTATGCCCGCGCCGCACTGCGGCTTTTATTATTCAGCGTTTGCGGAGGCGTTCCCGGGGCGCCGTGGCGGGGATGACGCGGGGCAGGGTATGGGGGGGAGGATGCTGCGTGCTGGCTCAGGCGTAAGCGCCGGGGCCGCCGTTGGCAAGGTTCTGTGGGCGGAGGTTATGCGCCCGGGCGTAAGCGGCAGGATAAAGGCAGGAAAGCGGGAATGGGTGCATTCCCGGCGGGGAATTGGGGATAGGGTAGGAGATAGGCTGGGAGGCTGGTTTTGCCGAATCGTGTACGC
>JAGADT010000186.1 GCA_017613475.1 Desulfovibrionaceae bacterium
AACGCGCTTGCCCAGCAGGTTCTGGCGGAAGCGGCCCTGCTTGCCCTTGATCATGTCAGACAGGGATTTCAGCGCCCTGCCGTTGGTGCCTGTAATGGCGCGTCCGCTGCGCCCGTTGTCGACGAGCGCGTCCACGGCTTCCTGCAGCATGCGCTTTTCGTTGCGGATGATGATTTCAGGCGCGCCGAGCTCCATGAGGCGCTTGAGGCGGTTGTTGCGGTTGATGACCCTGCGGTAGAGGTCGTTAAGGTCGGAGGTGGCGAAGCGCCCGCCGTCCAGGGGCACAAGGGGGCGGAGGTCCGGCGGAATGACCGGGATGACTTCAAGGATCATCCATTCCGGACGGTTGCCCGACTCAATGAAGGCCTCGACGATCTTGAGGCGCTTGGTCAGCTTCTTTTTCTTGGTCTGCGATTTCGTGATCTGCGATTCTTCGCGGAGGGTCACGCGCAGCTCTTCAAGGTTCAGCTCTTCCAGGAGCCCGCGGATGGATTCCGCCCCCATGCCCACGGTGAGCGCGTCTTCGCCAAAATGCTCAATGATCTGGAGATACTGGTCTTCAGAGATGACCTGCATCTTCTGGAGGCTGGTGCTGCCCGGATCAAGGACAATGTAGGAATCGAAATACAGCACCTTTTCCAGGTCGGCCATGGTCATGTCAAGCAGGGTGCCGATCTTGGAGGGCAGGGTCTTAAGGAACCAGATGTGGGCAACGGGCGCGGCAAGCTCAATGTGCCCCATGCGCTCGCGGCGGACTTTGGAGGGGATGACTTCAACGCCGCATTTTTCGCAGACGATGCCGCGGTGCTTCATCCGCTTGTATTTGCCGCAGTTGCATTCATAGTCTTTTACGGGTCCAAAAATCTTGGCGCAGAAAAGCCCGTCGCGTTCGGGCTTGAAGGTGCGGTAGTTGATGGTCTCGGGCTTTTTGACTTCGCCGTAGGACCATTCGCGGATATTTTCGGGCGAGGCAATGGAAATCTGGATGGCCTGGAGATTGCGGACGTTAGATGCGTTGGCCATTGCCGCGCTGCGCATGGAAAACAAATAATCGTCAAGGCTCATGGGGCGCTCCTTGCAGAATGAGCGTTTGAATGCGGGGCGGGCAGGGGCAGGCCCTGCCGTATTCGCCCGCGCTGTACTTCCTGGCGTGCTGTGTCTGCCCGCCGGCTTATAACGGTTCGATGGTGGTTTCTTCCTCGAACTTCACGTCTTCCATGAAGACGATGTTCTTGGGCTTCTTGCTGCTGTTGTCTTCATGCAGCGTTACGTTGAGCCCCAGGGACATCAGTTCCTTGACGAGGACGTTGAAGGATTCAGGCAGCCCCGTTTCGAGGAAGTTGTCGCCCTTGACGATTTTTTCGTACATCTTCACGCGGCCCGTCACGTCATCGGACTTGACGGTCAGGAATTCCTGCAGGAGGTACGACGCGCCGTACGCTTCGAGCGCCCAGACTTCCATTTCACCGAGGCGCTGGCCGCCGAACTGGGCCTTGCCGCCCAGGGGCTGCTGCGTCACGAGGGAGTAAGGCCCGGTGGAGCGCGCGTGGATCTTTTCGTCAACAAGGTGATGGAGCTTGAGGTAATACATCACGCCTGTGGTCACGCGGTTCTTGAAAGGCTCGCCCGTGCGCCCGTCGTAGAGGACGGATTTGCCGTCGTCCGCGAGGCCCGCCCTGGACAGCCAGCTCCAGATTTCATCCTCGGAGGCGCCGTCAAACACAGGGGTCCTGGTCAGGATGCCTTCCCTGAGGTTGAGGACGGACTGGCGGAATTCCTCATCATCCATCGCGTCCACTTCCGCAGAGATTTCAGGTGACTGGAAGGCGTCCTTCACTTCATTGCGCAGCACGTCGAGGGCCGTGTTCGCGTCGACCATCTCTGCCAGCTGGCGGCCAAGTTCCTTGGCTGCCCAGCCAAGGTGCGTTTCCATAATCTGCCCGATGTTCATTCGGGAAGGCACGCCCAGCGGGTTCAGGACCACGTCGACGGGGCGCCCGTCGCCGAAGAAGGGCATGTCTTCTTCCGGCAGGATGCAGGAGACAACGCCCTTGTTGCCGTGGCGGCCTGCCATTTTGTCGCCGACGGAGAGCTTACGCTTAACGGCAATGTGCACCTTGACCATCTTGATGACGCCTGGCGGCAGGTCGTCGCCCTCGACGGCCTTTTCGCGCTTGGCATCGTAAATGGCCTTGATGTAGGCAAGCTGCTTGTCATAATCGCGGAGGAATTCCTCCACGGATTCGTTGATATCGCGGTCCTTGAACAGGCGTTCCAGCTTCTTCAGGGGCAGCTCGTCCAGCACCTCCCGCGTCATGGGAGCGCCGGCTTCAAGGAGCGTCTCGCCCTTGCGCGCGCCGGGGACTGCCGCGGCAACAGCCTGCCCCAGGACAATGGGCGCGAGGCGGTCGCGCATCTTCGCGGCGATTGAGCGGGCGTGCACGCGTTCCTTTTCATCCAGGCGGTGCGTCTCGTAATCTTCGATCTGGAGCGTGCGCTCGTCTTTTTCGCCGGAACGGCGGTTGAAGACCTTGACGTCAATGACGGTGCCTTCAATTCCCGGGGGAACCTTGAGGGAGGTGTTCTTTACGTCGCGCGCCTTGTCGCCGAAAATGGCGCGGAGCAGCTTTTCTTCAGGCGTGAGCTGGGTTTCGCCCTTCGGGGTGATTTTGCCGACGAGGATGGCATCCGGCTTCACTGACGCGCCGATGCGGATGATGCCGCTGTCGTCAAGGTCGCGGAGCATGTCCTCGCCCATGTTGGGGATATCGCGGGTGATTTCTTCCGGCCCCAGCTTGGTGTCGCGGGCAACAACCTCAAATTCCTCAATATGGATAGAAGTATAGATATCTTCTTTGACCATTTTTTCGGAAATGAGCACGGAGTCTTCGTAGTTGTAGCCGCACCAGGGCATGAAGGCCACGACAAGGTTCTTGCCCAGGGCCAGCTCGCCCTTGGAAATGGCCGGCCCGTCCGCGAGGACCTGGCCTTTTTTGAAGCGCTGGCCGGGCTGGCACGAGGGAACCTGCCCAAAGCACGAGTTCTGGTTGGACTTGTGGAATTTCAGCAGGTTGTAGGCGCGGACGCCGCCAACCTGGGGGTAAAGCTTGGGGTCGTCGTACGAAACGATGATCTGGTCGGCGTCGACGTAGCGCACTTCGCCGTCAGATTCCGCAACAACGCAGGCGCCGGAGTCGCGGGCCACGTCAACTTCCATGCCCGTGCCCACAATGGCGCGCTGCGAGCGCAGCAGCGGCACGGCCTGGCGCTGCATGTTGGATCCCATCAGGGCGCGGTTCGCGTCGTCATGCTCCAGGAAGGGAATGAGCGCGGCCGAGATGGAAACCATCTGGCTGGGGGAAATATCCATCAGCGTAACGTCATTGCGGTCCGCCATGATGACGTCGTCGCCGGCGCGGGCGGTGACGTGCTCGCTGGCAAGCATCCCGTCAGGGGTGACGGCGGCGTTGGCCTGCGCGATGACCTGCCCTGTTTCGCAGGAGGCATCGAGGTTTACGAATTCATTGGTGACCCTGCCTTCGCGGACAACGCGGTAGGGCGTTTCAATGAAGCCGTAATCGTTCACGCGGGCGAACGTCGTCAGGGAAACGATCAGGCCGATGTTCGGGCCTTCAGGCGTTTCGATGGGGCAGATGCGGCCGTAGTGGGACACATGGACGTCGCGCACTTCAAAGCCGGCCCGCTCCCTGGTCAGGCCTCCGGGGCCAAGGGCTGAGAGGCGGCGCTTATGCGTCACTTCAGACAGCGAGTTGGTCTGGTCCATGAACTGGGAGAGCTGCGACGTGCCGAAGAATTCCTTGAGCACGGCAGCCACCGGCTTGGGATTGACGAGGTCATGCGGCGTGAGCGTTGTCACGTCCTGGATGCTCATGCGTTCCTTGATGGCGCGCTCCATGCGCACAAGGCCGATGCGGAACTGGTTTTCCACAAGCTCGCCGACCAGGCGCACGCGGCGGTTGCCCAGGTGGTCGATGTCATCGCTTGGCCCGTGGCTGTCCTTGAGCTGGACGAGGACCTTGATGGCTTCCAGGATGTCGTTGTCAGAAAGCGTGCGCAGGCTGCTCGGCGCATCAATGCCAAGGCGCTGGTTGAGCTTGTAGCGCCCGACAGGGGAAAGGTCGTAGTAGTCCGGGTTGCGGAACAGGTTGTCGAAAAACGTTTCCGCAATTTCCGGCGTCGGCGGGGAGCTTGGGCGCTGGCGGCGGTAGATTTCTTCCTGGGCTTTTTCCTTATCGGCAATGCGGTCGAGGGCCAGCGTGTCGCGGATGGAGGAGGAGGCTTCGGCGCCGCGCGTATGCAGGACGCAGACCGAGGCGATGCCCTTTGTCCGGAAATTGGAGACCATGTCCGCGGTGATCTCATCGGCGGCTTCGGCCAGGATTTCGCCGGTTTCAGGGTCGGCAACATCGGCGGCGAGGAAGAGCCCGAGGAGGGTTTCCGGAGCCACTTCGAGCTTTGTAACGCCCTTGGCGCCCAGGGTGCGCCATACGCGCTTGGTCAGGGGCTTGCCCGCCTCGACGATGAGCGTTCCGTCCGGGGCGTAAATGTCGGCATAGGCCGGGGCCTTGGTGTACAGCGAGTCGTCAAACTGCCAGGACACGCGCCCGTCTTCGTCAAGGAAGAACGTTTCTTTTTTGTAGAAGGTGTCCAGGATGGCGGACTTGTCCATCCCCATGGCTTTCAGGAGGATGGTCGCGGGCATCTTGCGGCGGCGGTCGATCCGGACATAGAGGATGTCCTTGTGGTCGAAATCAAAATCGAGCCAGGAGCCGCGCATGGGGATCACACGGCAGGAGTACAGGATCTTGCGGCTGGTGTGCGTCTTGCCGCTGTCGTGTTCAAAGATGATGCCGGGTGAGCGCTGGAGCTGGTTGACAATAACGCGTTCGGTGCCGTTGATGATGAACGTTCCCTTTTCCGTCATGACGGGGAGCGTTCCAAAATAGATATCCTGCTCCTTAACGTCGCGGACGGTGCGGTTTTCCGTTTCTTCGTCAACATCGTAGACAACCAGGCGTACGCGGAGGCGGATCGGGGCTTCATAGGTCAGCCCCTTTGAAATGCACTCAGCCTGGTCGTATTTGGGCTCGTTAATTTCGTAATTAACGAATTCAAGGGACGCTGTGCGGTTGAAATCTTCAATGGGGAAGACGGAACGAAAGACGCCTTCAAGTCCTTCGTCCGGGCGGCGTTCCACCGCGCCTTCCTGCAGGAACTTCTGGTAGGAGTCCATCTGCAGATTGAGCAGGTGCGGCACAGGAACATCAACCTTGATTTTGCCGAATTGTTTTGTCAGCTGACCCATTGGGACACCTCTGTGAGAAGTGGGCGGGAGGCACTGCGGGCATTGCTGCCTGCGCGCCGGGCAATTCGTGTATTTCCCGCTTCGCGCGGGATTTTGCTCAGGAAAAAAGCCTCATTTCAAAAAGAAGCCACGCTTCGTTTCCGCGGGATAACGGCAACAAAAAAGCCCATCCTGGCAGGCTGCCCCCGCCATTTGGCGGTTATGGAGAACAGTTCTGCCGGATGTCTTTTTCGTGTTATATGCCGCGTACTTAGGAGACGATGTTTTCCTTTTGTGGTTTATTACTGAAAAGATTACCTTAGCTGTTTTTTTTGTAAAAAGCAAGGCTTTATGCGGAAATTTTTTCCCATGGGCATTCAACTGCGGCGCCTGCCGGGGCCTCCGGGCAAAAGGAGCGGCAGGAGGGACATCATGCCCCCGCCAATCCAGAGCCAGCTGATCCACGGCGTCAGGGTGCAGTGGAGGCGCAGGCGCCCGTCCGCGCTGAGCCCGGCGGCAGAAACCTGAAAGCCCTTTGCAAGCGACGGGATGGACGCGGCATGGGATGCCGGCACGCGCTCCCATTTGGCATAGATGCGGCGCTGGGGCCGCAGGACGGCCGCGGCGCTCCTGCCGCTTTTGACCGTCAGGACGCCTTCAAGAAAGTGGTAGTCCTCCTGCGCGCCCTCCCTGATTTCGCTGAGGGTGATCGTGAAGGGGCCAAAGCGTTCCGTTTCGCCCGGGCGCAGGGAGAGCTCTGCCTCAATTTTTCCATAGCCTGAAAAAACAATGGCCAGGGCTGCGATGGCCAGCCCCGCGTGGACGCCGGCCAACCCGGCGGCGCTGCGGGAGCGGAGGATTTTTTTGCATGGCGCGAGGCAGTGGGCGGCCAGGAACACAGCTGATCCCGCGGCTGCCAGGTTGGCCGCGGGGAGCCTGAAGCCCGCTGCCCAAAGCGCGGCAAGGGCTGCCGCCATGAGGCCTGCGGCAAGCAGGAAGGCTTTTTTGCGGCGTATCCCGCCGCTCCAGCCTAAGAACGGGCAGAAAGCCAGGAGGGCGGGCAGCATGGCAAAAAAGGGCAGGCAGGCGCGGTTGTAGAAGTCCGCGCCCAGGGCTTTTGCGCCGTGCCCGCGCAGCCAGGGCCAGGCCGCCGCAGCGAGGATGAGCGCGGCAAGCACTAGCAAAATCCAGATGGTCAGGAGCAGCAGCCCCTCCCTGCTTTCCAGGCCGCTTAGGCGCGGGCAATGCCGGCGTTTGGAGCAGGCGGCCCAGGCTGCGGTGCTGAGCGCTGCCGCTGTGAACAGCAGCAGGGGCAGGCTTACGCCGCTGCCGCTGAAGGCGTGGGCGGATTGGGCCGCGCCGCAGCGGATAATCCATGTGGAGGCGAAGGCAAAAACAAGGGGAAGCGCGGTGAGAAAGGCCGCAGAGGCGGCGAGCTTATGGCGCCGGCGCAGCATGGAAACGGCGTGCAGCGCGGCTGTGGCGGCAAGCCAGGGCAGGAGGGAGGCGTTTTCCGCCGGATCCCAGGACCAGAAGCCGCCCCAGCCCGGCATGCTGTTGGCCCACCAGCTTCCAAGGAAAATGCCTGACGTGAGCAGGCACCATGAAATGAGCAGGAATGGCCGCGCGGCTTCCGCCCAGCAGCCTTCATCCTGCCCCCCGGAGAGCGATTGGGCGAGGGAGAGGGATGCTGGCACAGCCAGCCCGGCGCAGCCCAGGAGCAGCAGCGGGGGATGGAAAAGCATGCCCGCATGCCTGAGAAGGGGGTTCAGCCCCCTGCCATCCGCAAGGGGCGCGGAAGAAGGCGCGAAAGGCCGGCTCCAGAAGCAGAGCAGCAGGCTTAAAAAGGCCATGACGCTGAGGAAAAAGAGCCAGTGCCAGTGCCGGGCCTCGCAGGAAAGCTGCCTGTAGCCTGATGAAAACTGAAAAAGCACGCCGGCCGCCGCAGTGCCTAGCGCCCAGAACAGGAGGGAGCCTTCTTCACTGGCCCAGAAGGCGGCTATGCGGTATGGAAGCGGGCTGGAGCGGCTGGTGCATGAAGCAACGCCAGCAAGGGACGCATCGGCAGCGAGCAGGGCAGCCAAGAAGATGGCGGAGGCCGCCGCCAGGAGCACAGCGCACAGCAGTCCCGAACATTCGGCCAGGCGCGGAGGGCACCCGGGATTGGCCAGGAGCGCTTTCAGCGACGTTCCTGCGCCTAGGGCGGAGAAAAGCAGCACTGCCGCGATGCTGAACGATGCGAATGAATACATGGGGGGGACATTGTCCCTTTTATTCTTTTGGGCTTCTAATCCCTGATGCGGAGGGGCGCTGCCCCTTTTATTCTTCCCGGCAAAGCCGGAGGGCTGTCCTAATCCCTGATGCGGAGGTCTTCCAGGCAGAGCCCGGCGCGGCAGAAGTGCAGGTAAATGCGCGCGGCGGCCAGGGCATCGGATGCGGCATGGTGGTGCGTGAGTTCAATGCCCAGATGCCCGCATACGTCAGACAGGCGGTTTTTGGGCAGCCCCAGGCTCCTGCGCGCGCCCTTGAGCGTGCAGAGGAAGGGGGTGTTCATGGGCAGCCCCATGGCCCACAGGCAGGATTTGAGCACCATGCGGTCAAAGGGGGCGTTGTGCGCCACAAAATAGGGCGTGTCCCCCAGGAAGCTGGCCATGCGCGGCCAGAATTCCGCAAAGCTTGGCTGGTGCCGCAGCATGGGCCAGGTAAGCCCGTGGACCCAGGTGAAAAGGACGCGCTGGCGCGGCGGCCGCAGGAGCTGGTAGAGCGTGCCCGTAACGGCGCCGTTCTCGATGCGCGCAAGCCCTACGGCGCAGGCGCTGTCCGGCTGCTGGTCCGCCGTTTCAAAGTCAATGGCAACAGCGTTTTGGGGTAGCGCGTGGGGGAGTTCCCCACGCGCGGCGTTTATTGGCATTACAGGCAGGGGAAGGCGAGGTCGCCAATCTGTTTTTCCAGCGCGTGGGCGGCGCGGAAGACGGTGCGCTCGTCAAATTCCCGCCCGATGACCTGCATCCCGACGGGCAGGTTTCCGGCTTTGCCCACGGGGAAGGAGAGCCCGGGCAGGCCCGCCAGGTTCAGGGATACGGTAAAGATATCCATCAGGTACATTTTCAGCGGGTCGTCGATGATGGAGCCGAGCTTCCAGGCCGGCACGGGGGAAACGGGGGCCAGCATGATGTCGCAGCGTTCCAGCGCGCTGTGGAAATCCTGGCGGATCAGGCGCCGGACTTCAGCCGCCTTGCGGTAGTAGGCGTCGTAATAGCCTGCGGAGAGCACATAGGCGCCCAGGAGGATGCGGCGCTGGACTTCGGGGCCGACGCCTTCCGTCCTGGAAAGCGTGTAGAGCTCTTCAAGCGTGGAGGCCTTCGGCGAGCGGTGCCCGTAGCGCACGCCGTCGTACCTGGCCAGGTTGGAGCTGGCTTCAGCCATGGCAATGATGTAGTAGGCGGCAATGGCATGGCGGGTGGAATGGGGCAGGGAGACTTCCACAAGCTCCGCGCCAAGCCCGCGGGCCATCTCCAGCGTGCGCTCGCAGGCGGAGAGCACGGCGGGGTCCATGCCTTCCATGTGCAGGAATTCCGCGGGCACGCCGATTTTAAAGCCTTTCAGGTCGGTCTGGGCCTGGATGATGTCGGCAAGGTCCTTGGCCGGGTCGGGGCGCGGGGCGGAGGTGTTGTCGCGGGGGTCATGCCCGGCGATCACGGAAAAGACGAGGGCCGCGTCGGCCACCGTGCGGGTCAGGGGGCCGATCTGGTCGAGCGAGGAGCCGTAGGCCAACAGCCCGTAACGGGAAACCGCGCCGTAGGTGGGCTTGAGGCCGACGCAGCCGCAGAGCGCGGCAGGCTGGCGGATGGAGCCACCTGTGTCTGACCCCAGGGAGGCGTAGCACTGCATGGCCGCGACGCTGGCGGCGGAGCCGCCGCTGGAGCCCCCGGGCACAGTGGAAAGGTCGCGCGGGTTATGGGTGGGCCCGTAGGCGGAGTTTTCCGTGGAGGAGCCCATGGCAAATTCGTCCATGTTGGCCTTGCCCAGGATGATGGCGCCGGCTTCGCGGAGCTTTTTTACGGCGAAGGCGTCGTAGAACGGCACGAAATGCTCAAGGATTTTTGAGGCGGCCGTGGTGCGGGTGCCCGCCGTGGTAATGGCGTCCTTAATGGTCACCGGCACGCCCCACAGGGGCTTCTCCGGCCTTGGCCCTTCCTTATCCAGGGCGCGGGCCTCCTCCAGCGCTTCCTCCCTCACGGCAAGCAGCGCGTGGAGGGAAGGTTCCGTGGCTTTTATGCGCTCAAGGCAGGCGCGGGCAACATCCTCCGCGCGCACTTCGCCCGCGGCAAGCCGGCTGCGGATTTCAAGTAAAGAAGCTGTATGCAGATCGCTCATCAGAATGGTTCCTTTGCAGGGGCAGGGCCGCATGGAAATGAAGCGGGTGGGAAATGGCGCGGCCCCTGCATGGTTTTGCAGGCGTTTTCAGCTGCTTTGGAAGGCTTTTTATGCCTCCCCGGGGAGCCCCGGGCATGGAAGGCCGGGCTGCCTAGACAATGCGCGGCACAACAAAGAACTGCCCGTCGGATTCCGGCGCGTTGGCCAGCACCTGGGAGCGCTCCCAGCGGCGCTCTTCCTGGTCCGGGCGGGTGACTTTTTCGTGGGAAACGGGGCTGTAGAGCGGCTCAATGCCGGATGTGTCTATTTCAGAAAGAATATCCATGTATTTCAGGATATCCCCGCACTGCGCGCCAAATTTCGCCAGCGTGGCTTCGTCAGGGGAGAGGCGCGAGAGGCGCGAAAGGTACGCCATGTCTTTTGGGGTAAGCATGTCAGGTCCTTTGTTTTTTATCAGCCAGGCAGCTTGTGGAGCTTCAGGCAGGCAAGGTAGGCCCTGCCTTCCGGCGTGCTGGCGTTTACGTTTTTCAGGGTGCCCCGCAGCCCTTCTGGTTTTTCCGGGGGCTCTGTCCGGCGGGTGGAAGGCTGAATGGCCGGCGGGGCTGAAAGCGGCGTTTTCCCAAAGATCAGGCGCAGCTCGACCCTGGTGAAATACGGCTCGTTCATGAAGGCGTTGGCGCGCTCAAGGATCTCTCCGGTCTGGAAGGCGAGCTCCTGCAGCACAAGGTTATCCTCCCCGCCGATGATCAGGATGGAATGCCTGTGCCCCAGGGGAATGGCCATTTCAGCCAGCTGCGGGCCCATGACCATTTCCCAGTTCTGCCAGAGCTGGTAGAGCACGGGGGCGTTTGCACCGCCCAGGCGTTCCAGGAAGCCCGCGATCCCTTCAGATACGGGGCTCATCCTGCAGGTGCGGGGAATGGCCCGGCTTTCAGCCCTGCCGCCGCCTTTCGGCGCGGAGGGGGCGCTTTTTGATGCCGCGGGGCGCTTCATCGGCTTGGGAGGTTTTGCCTTCATGGGCGCTAGAATGGCATTATCCGCCCTGAGGGTCAAGGCATGGCGTTGACTGTATGCGCCTTTACAGATATTTCTATCAGGTTTTGGTGATGAACAATTTACGCGCCATTGGCGGGGTGCGCCTCCATGTCCCATGCTGTCCGCTATTTCAAGGCCCTTTCCGACGATACGCGGCTCAGGCTCGTGCATGTGCTGTCACAGTACGAACTTTCCGTCAATGAGCTGGTGTCGCTCCTGGAAACGGGCCAGTCGCGCATTTCGCGGCATTTGAAAATCCTTGCCGATGCCGGACTTCTGGTTGCGCGCCGGGATGGGCTCCGGGCGTATTATTCGGCTGTGCGCGAAGGGGAAGGGCTGGAATTTTTGCGGGCTGTGGCCCCGTTTTTGACGGCGGATATGAACATGCGCGCGGATTTGGACATGGCGGAGGGCATTTTGGAAGACAGGGCGCGGAAAACGCGCCAGTTCTTCAATGCCGTGGCGGATCACTGGGATACGCTGAACCGCGAGATCCTCGGCGATTTTGATTTGGCCGGGGCCGTTGAAGCCGCTGTGCCAAAGCCGTGCGGCGTGGCCGTGGACCTTGGCTGCGGGACGGGCCTTGTGCTGGAGCGGCTGCAGGGCAGGGCTGCGCAGCTGATCGGCGTGGACGGCTCTTCACGGATGCTGGAGCTTTCCCGCCGGAGGCTTGGCGATGAGGCGGGCGTTTCCCTGCGCATCGGCGAGCTGGACCATCTGCCGCTGCGGGATGGGGAGGCGGATTTTGCCTGCATCAACCTTGTGCTCCACCACCTTTCAGACCCCGCCTCAGCCCTGCGCGAGATTTTCCGCGTGCTCAGGCCTGGCGGAACAGCCTTCATTTCTGATTTCGACAGGCACAGCCAGGAGAAAATGCGGACGGATTACGGCGACCGCTGGCTGGGTTTCAGCCGTGAAAAGCTTGAGGAAATGATACTGGAGGCAAAGCTCGTGCCGCTGTCGTTCACCAGGCAGCCCGTGATGCGCCAGCTTGCCCTGAACATGGCATTGGCCCGCAGGGGCGCTGCGTGACTTGCCCTTTGCGCGGCAGTGACGCAGAGATTACGATATGAGGAGAGAACGATGACAGACTGCACGGCCGTCAAGGCTTTGGACCTTTCCCTTCCGTACAAGGTCGCGGACATATCCCTTGCGGATTTTGGGCGCAGGGAAATGCAGCTTTCCGAACGCGAAATGCCGGGGCTGATGGAGCTTATCCGGCGCTATGGCGACAAGAAGCCCTTTAAGGGGCTCAAAATCGCCGGTTCCCTGC
>JAGADT010000187.1 GCA_017613475.1 Desulfovibrionaceae bacterium
AGGGGGGACTGTCCCGCCTGTGGTTCTGGTGGAACGTCCGGCCGAAGCGCCTTTGTCGGTGCCGTCGGCAATGTCGCCTGCTGTGCCGTCCCATGTGGCCGCGCCGTCTCCTGTTGCGGTTCCGCCTGCCGGCAGGATTGCCGGCCGCTCCGCCAGGAAGCCGGGCGGCGAGTCCCAGGCCCAGTCCGCTGACCCGCCCGCCGGAAAGCCAGGAGAGCCGTCTCCGGCGCAGTCCGCCGGAAATCCCGCGGATCAGCCCAACACCCAGCCCGTCTCTTCGCCTGCCGGCCCGTCTTCTGACCGTCCCGCAAATCCGTCCTCAGCAGGGCCAAAGGTTCAGCCTGCGGAGCAGAAGCTTTCCCAGCCCTCTGCAAAGCCTGCACTTCCTTCTGCAAATCCGCCGGCCCGCAGTTCCGCAAAGCCTTCCGCTGCCAGGCCAGCCAAAAAGCCCGCCGTGTCCGCTGAGAAGTCCGGCGGCGAAGGCGGTGCGCTTCGCTCTATCCGCGAAAGGGCCGAACATGGCGACGCCCAGGCCCAGTTTGATCTGGGCGTGATGTACGAAAAGGGCGAAGGCGTGCGCCGTGATGACGCGCAGGCCCGCTGGTGGTGGGAAAAGTCGGCTGCAGCCGGGAATGCCTCCGCGCAGCTTAACCTGGGATACATCTATTATCACGGCGAGGGCGTCCCGCGCGACCTGGCCCGCGCCCGCAAGTGGTACGCCATGGCCGCAGAGCAGGGCGTGCCGGAAGCCCAGTTCACCCTGGCTGAAATGTACGAAAAAGGCCTTGGCGGCGGCGTTGCTCCAGCCGGCGCCAAGCTGGGCAGCACATCCGGCAATATGATTTCAATCGGCACTGCCGCGGTCGGCACTGCCGCAGTCGGCACTGCCGTCGGTGCCTCAGCCGGCGTCGCTGGGGGCAGCAGCGCTTTCCCGCGGATAAAGAATGGGAGCATTGCCCCGGGCATTGGAGCTGGCGCAGAAGAGGGCGCGGCCTCGTCCCCGGATATGGCCAAGGCTGCCGAATGGTTTTTGAAGGCCGCCGAGCAGGGGGATGCCAAGGCGCAGCATATTTTAGGCGGGATGTACGAAAAGGGCTACGGCGTGCGGAAAGACGCGGCGCGCGCCCGCGAATGGCACAGCAAAGCCTGCAGCCGCGGCCTGCGCGACGGCTGCGACGCCTACAAGCGCCTGATCAGCGACTGGTAGGGGAGCATTGCCCCTTTTATTCATTTGCCTGTAACAAAGGCTTTTGCGAAATAGAAAGGACAAGTGGATACTCAGCCGCTGCTGCCGCTATGGGGGGGCGGTGCCCCTTTTATTCACCTGCTTATAACAACAGCTTTTGCGAAATAGTAAAAAACAAGGGGCCTCGGCCCCTTTGTTATTTTTGGCGGGGCATTGCCCCTTTTACTCATTGCCTTTAGCAGAGGCTTTTGCGAAATAGTAAAGAAAAAGGGGCCTGCGGCCCCTTTTTTATTTACCTGCATGCACACAGCTTTTTGCGGCTGGGGCATTGCTCTTTTATGCATTTGCCTTTGGCAGGGGCTCCCGCGGCGCCATTGGCGCATTGAGCCATGCTGTATTTTTTCCCTTGCATATAGCAAAGACTTTTGCGAAACAAAAAGAAGAAGGGGACAGGCAGTTCATTTTTTATTCATTCGCACATGGCAAAAGCCCTTGCAAAGGGACATCATAAAGGCGGCAATGCCGCGCGGCACTGCCCGCCGATGCCCGCATGGAGGAAACGACGATGGCGACGCTGAAAAGAATTCTTGTCCTGCCTGCGGGGAAGGCGCCGGACGTGGAGCTTACAGAGGGGCAGGTCCAGCAGGTCAGGGAAATGGCCGGACAGGGCATGCCGGAAGCGCAGTACGTGCTGGGCGTGATGCATTACAAAGGCCATGGCGTGGATCAGGATTACGCCGCCGCCTGCGAGTGGTGGGAAAAGTCCGCGGCGCAGGGTAAGGCCGCCGCGCAGTACAATCTGGGCGTGATGTACGAGCACGGCCGGGGTGTCCCGCAGGATTACGCCAGGGCCGTGGAATGGTACAGGAAGTCTGCTATGTTTGGGCTTGCTGTTGGCCAAAAGGCGCTGGGCATCATGTACGCTTTGGGCCGGGGCGTCCCGCAGGATTATGCCAGGGCCCGTGAGTGGTGGGAAAAGGCCGCGGCGCTGGGGAACGCTCAGGCGCAGTACAGCCTGGGCACGATATACGCGGAAGGCCTGGGCGTCCCGCAGGATTATGCCAGGGCCCGTGAGTGGTGGGAAAAAGCCGCCGTCAGAGGCATGGCTGAAGCGCAGTTCAGGCTGGGCGTGATGCACTATCTGGGGCAGGGCTCAGGAGAGGATTTCAGGCAGGCTTTCGCGTGGTGGGAAAAGGCCGCTTTCCGCGGGCACGCCAGGGCGCAGTACAGCCTGGGCGTGATGTACGCGCTGGGCCGCGGCGTGAGTCAGGATTACGCCAAGGCCCGCAAATGGTATTTGAAGGCAGCCGCCCAGGGCGTCGCCCAGGCGCAGTGCAGCCTTGGCGAGATGTACGCCGAAGGCAAGGGCGTGGAACAGGACAGGCGCGCGGCCAGGGAGTGGTTTGCCAGGGCCAGCGCCGGCGGCTGTGAAAAGGGTTGCGGGGCATGCACGATGCCGGACGATGAGGCCTAGGCGGGCGGTGCCTGTGCCAGGCGGTGCCTGCGTCAGGCAGTGCCTGTATTCATTGGCCGCTGGCAGAAGCTGCTGCGAAAGAGAAAGGGCAATGGGGATTGCGGCCCTTTTTCTTTGCACACGGCAAAGGCCGCTGCAAAAGGAACATAATAAAAGGGACAATGTCCCGGGGCAGTGCCCGCGGCTTGCCGCGCGGCGGAGCCGCCCCGCCTTATCCGGGCGGGTTGGGAGATGCGGATGGCTGGTAAAAATGATGGCAACGCCAGGGTGTGGTTTAAAAATGGTGTGGACTCTTACCTGGGCAGGAATACAAAGCGGGATTTGCATAATGCTTTTAATAATTTTTTGAAGGCGGCGGAACGGGGGAACGCCGGCGCGCAGTTTAATTTGGGCGTGATGTGCCTTAAGGGCGAGGGAGACAGGCGCCTGGACAGCCATGATGCCTTCTACTGGTTTTCAGAGGCGGCAGGGCAGGGGCATTCAGAGGCGCAGTTCTGCCTGGGCGCGATGTACGAACAGGGCAAAGGCGTGCCCCAGGATGATATGAAGGCTGCCATATGGTACCAAAAAGCCGCCGGCAATGGCGTGGCGGACGCTGAAGCCAGGCTGAACGCGCTGTATGCGGCATGCCGCGTCATTTTCCGCCCAAAGAGCTGCGGGAGGGGCGATGCAGGCAGCCTGCTGAAGAAGGCGGAACAGGGAGACGCGCAGGCGCAGTGCGAGCTGGGCGTCCGATGCTGTTACGGGCTTGGCGCTGCGGAGGATTATGTGCAGGCCCGCGAATGGTTTTTGAAGGCCGCGGAACAGGGGGAGCCGCAGGCGCTGAGGAACCTGGGCTTTCTGTATGCTGCCGGGCTGGGCGTGCGGCAGGATTACTCTAAGGCCGTGGAATGGTACCGCAAGGCCGCGGAAAAGGGGGATGCCTGGGCGCAGAACGCCCTGGGAAATTCGTACGCTTCAGGTCTTGGAGTTGCACAGGATGATGCGCAGGCCGTTATGTGGTGGGAAAAGTCCGCCGAAAACAGCGGCGCGGCTGAGCAGTTCATCCTGGGCGTGCTGTTTGACGAAGGCCGCATAGGGCTGAACCGGAATTATGCCAAGGCCCGCGAGTGGTTTTTTAAGGCAGCTGAAAAAGGGCATTTAGAAGCGCAGTTCAACCTGGGCGTGATGTGCGAAAAAGGCGAGGGCGCGGCCATGGATTTGCAGGGGGCTGCCAAATGGTACAGAAAGTCCGCGGCGCAGGGGGATGCGGAAGCGCAGTTCAACCTGGGCGTGATGTATGAAAACGGCGAGGGCGTGCCGAAGAATCCCGAAAAAGCCGCGGAGTGGTACGAAAAGGCCGCCGTAAAGGGGCATGCCGGCGCGCAGCGCAGCCTGAGCCGGCTTTATGCAGAAGGCGAAGGCGTGCCGAGAAATTACGCCAGGGCCGTCGAATGGTACGAAAGAGCCGCCCTGCAGGGAGATGCGGAAGCGCAGTTCAACCTGGGCGTGATGTACGGCAATGGCTGGGACGCGCCGAAAGGTTCCTCCGGCCTGTACCCGTGCGTGGATGCGGATGAAAATATCGGCGCTGAGCCTGGAGATTTTGGAAAGCCCGCTGATTTTGGAAAGGCCGCTGAATGGTTCCGAAAGTCCGCCATGCTTGGGCACGCCGGGGCGCAGTATGCCCTTGGCAGGCTCTACGCAGAGGGCAGGGGCGTGCAGCAAAATTCCAAAAGTGCTGCGGAATGGTACCGCAAAGCCGCCGATCAGGGGCACGCCGGGGCGCAGCATGCCCTGGGCCTGCTCTACGCCGAGGGCAAAGGCGTGCAGCATAATTACAAAAAGGCCGCAGAGTGGTGCGAAAAGGCCGCCATGCAGGGGCACGCGGATGGCGGCATCTGCTGCCTGCTGGGCAGGCTGTATGAAAAAAGTGAAGATTACGGAAAAGCCGCGGAATGGTACCGCAAAGCCGCTGCGCAGGGGGAAGCCAGGGCGCAGTACGCCCTGGGCGAAATGTACGAAAAAGGCAGGGGCGTGCAGGTGGATATGCCTGCCGCCAGGGAGTGGTACGGCAAGGCCTGCGACAGCGGCTTCCAGCAAGGCTGCGATGCCTACAGGCGTTTGAACAGGAAGGGCTAGCGGGGCAGTGCCCGCGGGCTGCCTGCCGCGGCTGCGTTAAAAAGCGCCGGACGTTTTCAGGAGCCAAAGTGCGCAAAACCACACCACTAGAATATTGCCCGACAGCACACCAGCGATCAGCCCCAGCATGAGGAATCCCATCCATATGGCCTTAAGCGTTTCGGCCGGCAGGCTGAAGAACCAAATTATCCCTATAAGCGCCGCGACGGCAGCGGCAATGAGGCGCAGGGTATTGGGGTCG
>JAGADT010000188.1 GCA_017613475.1 Desulfovibrionaceae bacterium
AATCACAAGCCCTCCATTTCAGGGCGCTCTGCCTAATTAAGGAGACGATATGTCCGTTACTACCCTGCTTCATCCCGATGAGATCGACCGCGTGATCGAACGCCTTGCCAGCCAGGTCATCGAGCGCCATGACCAGTGCGAGGGGCTGGTGCTCCTGGGCATCCAGCGCCGCGGCGTGGATATTGCCCGCCGCCTGAACATCGCCCTGGAAAACAAGCTTGGCCACAAGCTTCTGGAATGCTCGCTGGATATCAACCTCTACCGTGACGACTGGACTACCCCCCTGGGCAAGCCCGTCATCGGGGAATCTTTTATTCCGGCGTCCCTGGACAGCAAGGACGTGCTCCTTGTGGATGACGTGCTCTTTACCGGGCGCACCATCCGCGCCGCGCTGGAAGCCATCCTGGATTACGGGCGCCCCCGCCGCGTGGAGCTCCTGGTCCTCATTGACCGCGGACACAGGGAACTGCCCATCCATGCGGATTACGTGGGCCGCACCATCAACACCGCCCGGGACGAACAGGTCAACGTGCTCCTGCATGAGCGCGACGGAAAGGACGAAGTGACTCTTGAACGGGACCGCGCGTAACACGCAGCGCATAAGGTCAGGCGCAGGCGCTGACTGGGCAGTGCCCGTTCCGCCTTTGCCTCCCCGCCCGGAACGAAATTCTGATTTTTTGGGGTTCGACGAAAAAAACACTTGCCAAGCCTGCGGCAGGTGTGTATAGTCCCTCCCTGTTTGGCAAGGTAGCTCAGTTGGTCAGAGCATGCGGTTCATACCCGCAGTGTCGAGAGTTCAAATCTCCCCCTTGCTACCAAAGAACGCAAAGCCCCCGTAAGCATACGGGGGCTTTTTGTTTTAGGGGCTTTCGCAGCCTGGAGAGGCTTCCCCGCGGAGATATCCGTCAGGAAACCCCTCGCCGCCTCTTTCCCCCTATTTGATAAAGCCGACCTCGCGGCTGATTTTTTCTATCTGCTCATCTTTCCGCTTGTTGTATTCAACCTTTTTTTCCTCAAAATAATTCCTGCCCTCGCTGTCGATGGAAACAATCAGGGGGCCGAATTCCTTTACGCGGCAGTTCCACAGCGTTTCCGGCATTCCGAGCTCTTTCCACTCGGCGCGCACGATTTCCTCAACCTCTGTTGCCGCGACAACGGCGTTTCCGGCGGGAAACACGCAGTGAATGGCGCCAAATTCCCTACAGGCCCGCTCCGTGTTTTCCTTCATGCCGCCCTTGCCAAGGATCACGCGGACGCCGGTGATCTTAACAAATTCATACTCGAACAGTTCCATGCGCATGGAGGTTGTGGGGCCTACGGAGACCATTTCGTAGCTGCCGTTTTCCAGTGTGCGGACAATCGGGCCCGCGTGCAGGATGGCGTTGTTCCGCACATCCACAGGGATAACAAGCCCTTCCTCCACCACGCGGCGGTGCGCCACATCACGGCAGGTGGTCAGGCTGCCTGTAAGGTACACGATGTCGCCAATATGGATATCCTTCAGGTCCTCAGCTGACACGGGCGTTGTCAGGATTTTTTTCCCGTTCTCTATGGTAAGCATTACAGCGTAACCCCCGAATGCGAAGTGATGGTATAGCGCAGGTCCTTATCAAAGATGATGTGCCCGCGGCGGTGGCTCCAGCAGCCCACGTTCACGGCCACGCCAATGGCGGACGGATGCCTGGCCGTGTTTTCAATGTGCACGCCCATGACGGAATAGCTGCCGCCCATGCCCTGCGGGCCCAGGCCGATAGCATTGATGCCATCTTCCAGCAGGCGCTCCATTTTGGCGGCGCGCTCGTTGGGATTTCTTGAGCCAATGGGCCGCATCAGCGCCTTTTTGCTGAGCAGCGCGGCTGTTTCCACGCTGGTTGCCACGCCCACGCCAACCAGGAGCGGCGGGCAGGCATTGAGGCCGTAGGTTGTCATGCGGTCAAGAACAAACTTCGTCACGCCTTCGTAGCCTTCGCCTGGCATCAGGACCATGGCCTGCCCTGGCAGCGTGCAGCCGCCGCCGGCCATGTAGGTGTAAATTTCGCACGTGTCGGCATGGGGGACGATATCCCACCAGACAGTCGGCGTGCCCTTGCCCACGTTTTTGCCCGTGTTGTACTCGTCAAAGGTTTCCACGGAATTGTGGCGCAGAGGCGCCTCAAACGTGGCCTTGACCACGGCTTCCTTCAGCAGCGCCTCCAGATCGTCTATCAAGGGAAAGCGCGTGCCGCACTTCACCCAGAACTGCAGCACACCCGTATCCTGGCACGAAGGCCGGCTGAGCTTTACCGCAAGCTCCTGATTGCGGAACATGGTGTCGTAAATGACCTTTGCCATGGGGCTGTTTTCTTTGCTGCGAAGCTCGGTGAGCTTCGCGATGACGTCGTCCGGCAGTTTCTTGGCCGTGTGGGCAACAAACGCCGCCATCATTTCCGTAAATCTCGCACCCTGCTCTTTGCTGGACATGGCTGCCTCCTGCTGCATGAATAAAAATGGACCTGGCTCCACGCTACAGCATATTCCATGAGAAGGAAAGAAACTTTCCTGCCTGGACCTCACAAGAGATTTCCCTTGCGCCAGGCATCGCCC
>JAGADT010000189.1 GCA_017613475.1 Desulfovibrionaceae bacterium
AGCCTGCCAGCCACCCTGCGGGGGAAACGCGCATGGCGGCGCCGTTGCCGCGGCTGCCGTAGGGCGCGCTGCTTTCTGAGAGGAACCATTGCTTAAAGCCGCGGCCGTAGCCGGCGTCGGGGTACTGCCGCGCGCTTTCGCGCACGCTCTTAGCCAGGGCTCCGCTCACGCGGGCGCAGAGGGCGGGGCTGCCCATAAGCGCTGAGGCCGGCGCCGCGCTCAGCCCGTTCAGCAAGCCTTCGGCCACGGCAATGGTCAAGACGGAGTCGTCAGTAAAGCGGCAGCCGCTGTCAATCAGCGTTTCCGGCATGTGCTTGATGTTGTCCCGCTCGTAGCGCGAGCCGGCAATGTCGCCCAGGATGGCGCCAAGCATAAAGGTCCTGATCATGGCGGTCATGGCGTATCCTTTTTTTCTTCCTGGAGGCGCCACTGGGCGATGAGCCGTTCAAAGGGCGCGCGCAGGGGGGCCGTGAGCGTTTCGGCGTTCTGGGGGAAGGCGCGCGGCTTTTTGCAGGCGAAGATAAGCACGGCGTGCAGCCCCCGCGCGTTGAAAAAGGGCAGGGCGAAATAGGAGCGGATGCCCTGGGGGATGAAGAGGACCCAGTCGATGGATTTGATGCTGTCCAGCGTGTCTTCCACGGAAAGGGAGGAGAGGCCGAAGCGTTCAATATCCTGCGCAATGGTCCCTTCATAGGCGTGCGGCGCGCCCCAGTCCATGCCTTCAAAGCAGCGGCCGATGCCGTAGACCTCCACCTTGCCCGCTGGGGACTGGATATCTGAAAACATGAGGCCGTCGATGGGGATGGGGGAGGCGTCAAAGAGGCGCTTCAGGCCTTTCCTGAGCGTTTCTCTGGAGGTTTGCTGGGGCATGTCGGTCCAGGCCGCGTCAAGCCGCAGGTCCGGAGCCTTGGAGCGCGGGGCGTAGAGCAGGGCAATGCGGACCAGGCCGTCTTCCTTGTGCGCCCCGCAGGGCGAAAGGCGGACTTTCGCGCTGAAAAGCTGACCGTCCTTCGCGGCAAAGACGAGCGTTCCGGCCCAAATATCGTCTTCCAGGGCTTTTTTCGCCGCCTGCATCAGGCTTTCGCCGTATTCGTCGGGAGCACTGGAGGCAAGCTGCGGGGGGGCGGCATGGGCGGGGCCGGGGCAGAAGCGCTGCTTTGCCGCCTCGTTGCAGGCCAAGAGCGCCCGCGCGCGGGTATCCAGCACAAGCACGGGATGCTCCGCCAGGGTCATGCTCATTGGGAAGCCGCAGGGCTCATTGCCAACGGTGTAATGCCCGGGCAGGCAGGCGTATTTCAGTATCCCGCAGTAGATGCCGGGATTCCCCAAAACAGGCCAGCCCTGCAGCAGCAGGGAGGCATCCGGCTCCTCCCTGAGGCGGAAAATAACCGCGGCGGGCAGGTTTGCGGTCATCATGTCCTGAAATTCGGCGAGCAGCGGCAGGTCCTCAGCGCGGATTACGCTTTTGCGGAAGCGGCTGTCCTTGATGAGCCTGGAGGTATCCCTGCCAAGGAGGGGATGCGCCCAGTCGTTGATAACGGACATGCGGGAGCGCTGCAGCTCAATCTGCCAGGCCATGCCGGGAATGCTGGAAATCCATTGCAGAAGCTCTTGCATGGGGATTCCCTCCCTTGGGGGATTGCGGGTGGCGTTTTTTAGGCAGGCCATCCTGTTTGGGCGCCATATCAGCCCTTATGGGGGCAGGCTTAAAGATTGCATCAAAAGCGGGCGCAAGACAAGGCTCTCAGGGGCTCTTTATGAAAATTGGTTTAACGATTTTTATATTGGTCTAACCAAAAAAAATGCCAAGATATAATGATTTTACAGGGTTAAGGAATTTTTCTGCAAAATCCGGCGAAGTATTGCCAAAAAACACGTGGATAGGCTAAGGTGAGGTTACGAATCATTCTATCAGGCAGAGCTCATTGAACTTTTTTGGTTAAACCAATTCGCCGGCAGCTGCTTCATGCGGCAGCGGCAAAGAGTGTGGGCTTTATGGAAAAGCAGGCCGAAGCAGAACAGCGCATTGAAAAAGCCCTTCAGGAAGGGCGCTGGGGCCTACTTGAGCGTTTGCCAGCGGAACGCAGGCTTGCCGATGAGCTTGGCGTCAGCCGCGGCACGCTGCGGGCAGTCCTGCATTCCCTGGCCGGGCGGGGCATTGTGGAAACGCTCCGCGGCAGCGGCACGATAGTGCGGGCCATTCCGCATGAAAACAGGCGCCAGGCAAGCAGCACCATGCGCCAGGCCATAGAAGCCTTCAGGCTGCTTATGCCGCCCATCGTGTCCGACAGCGTAGGCTTGGCCACGCAGACCAGCCTCCTGGAGATGGAGAGGATCCTGCCTTCTGCCGGGCTTGCGCTGCGCAACGGCGACATGCCCGGTTTTGTGAAGGCGCAGCTGCGCTTTTTTACCGGCATCATCCGCATGCAGGGCAATCCCGTTGTGGCGGCTGTGGCAGCGCAGATCCTGCCTGATCACAGGCCCTTTATCCGTCTTCTGCAGAAATGCGACCTTCAGGAAAATGAAGCCCTCTTTGCGGTGCTTGCCAAGCTTCTTGGCGCCCTGCGCCATGCCGATGCGGAAGGCGCTGTGAATGCGACAAAAGAGTGTGCGAGCTTAGTGCTTGCCTTTTTGGAGAGGCATTTATGACCAGCCGCCGTGCGTTCCTTGGCCGCATGTTCAGCCTGCCAAAAGAGCCTGCTGCGGCGGGCCTGCCAGAATCCGCGCTTTTGGAGCGTTCAGGAGAGCCCGCACCTGCCGCATCGGCCGGGCACG
>JAGADT010000190.1 GCA_017613475.1 Desulfovibrionaceae bacterium
GGCGCGCCGCGCATGCATGAGCGCCCCCTTGGCACGCTCCTGCGCGCCCTGGAAGAGCTTGGCGCAGGCATTGCCTGCGAGGCAGCCCCCGGCTGCGCGCCTGTGCTCCTGGAAGCGCGGGGGCTTAACGGCGGGGAGATTGTCCTGTCCATGGATGAATCCAGCCAGTACCTTTCAGGGCTGCTTCTTGCCGCGCCCTTGTGCAGGAGCGCCCTGCGCGTGGTCATTGGCGGCAGGAAGGCGGTTTCCTGGCCCTACATCAGCCTCACGCTGCAGACGCTGGTCGCCTTTGGCATTGCGTTTTCCGTGGAGCAGCTGAAGGATGGCAGCTGGGCGGAATGCGATTTCCGCGCGCTTGCTTCCCCAAAGCCCGGGGAAGTGCGCATCAGCGTTGTCCCCGGGGCATACAGGGCTGGCGAGCACCATGTGGAGGGCGACTGGTCGGGCGCTTCCTGCCTTTTGGCCGCCGGCGCGGTGGGGGCAAAGCCCATTTACGTGCAGGGGCTCTGCGCGGATTCCGCCCAGGGCGACCGCGTGATCGTGGATATCCTGCGTTCCATGGGGGCGCTTGTGGCCAAAGAGCCTGATGGCGTTTCGGTTTCGCCCTCGGCGCTGCACGGCGTTGATGTGAACATGGGGGACTGCCCGGACCTGGTGCCGGCTGTTGCCGCGCTGGCAGCCTTTGCCTCAGGGGAAACCAGGATCCGCGGGGTCGCGCACCTGCGCCTGAAGGAATCCGACCGCATTTCCGCGCCGGCCATGGAACTGCGGAAAATGGGCATCCGCGTGGACGAAAAGGACGACGGGCTTGTGATTTATGGCAGGGGAGAAGCTCCGGATCCTTCCGGCTGCCTGTTTGAGGCCCACAACGACCACCGCATTGCCATGTCCCTGGCCTTGTTTGGTCTGCATGGGCGCCAGGTTGCGCTGGATCATCCTGAGACGGTCCGCAAATCTTTTCCCGCTTTCTGGGATGTATGGGAGCAAGTGAGATGTCCTTCGGAAAAGTAGTGATCGTTGGCAGCGGCGGACGGATGGGGGCGATGCTCCTGCAGCGCGTGGAAAGCTGCGGCATTGCCGGGTGCGGCATTGACCAGCCCCTTGATGACAAGGCGCTGGGGCACTGCGCTGACGCGGACCTTGCCTTGCTCTGCGTGCCGGCTTCCTGCATTGCGGACGTGGTTTCCCGCCTTGCCCCTGTTTTGCCGGCTGAGGCTGTGCTAGCGGATATCGCCTCTGTAAAGGTCCAGCCGATGAAGGCCATGCTGGCTGGCTGGAGCGGCCCCGTGGTGGGCACGCATCCGCTCTTTGGCCCCACGCCCGCGCGGAAGGAAACGGCGGTTGCCGTGGTGCCCGGGCGCGGCAAGCAGGCTGCCGGCAACGTCATTGAGCTGTTCACGGCCTTTGGCTTCAGCCCCTTCCGCACCACCGCGCACGCGCATGACAAGGCCATGGCCGTGATGCAGGGCCTGAATTTTTTGAGCGAGGCGGCGTTTTTTGGCATGGTGAGGGCGAGCGAGAAGCTGAAGCCTTTTATGACGCCCTCTTTTAAGCGCCGTTTCAGGGCTGCCCGCAAGCTGATGCTGGATGACGGGGAGCTGTTTACCGGGCTCCTGGGCGAAAATCCCTATTCAGCGGGCGTGCTGCGCCAGTACAGGAGGGCCCTTTCTTCAGGCAGCGCCGAGGAAGTCGCGGGGCTCCTGGCCAATGCCCGCACCTGGGGCGAACTCATAGAATCGGAGGTCAGGTAAATGCGCTGCACGCTTTTTGGCGAATCGCACGGGCCGGGCATCGGCGTGGTTTTGGAGGGCGTTCCCGCGGGGCTTACGCTCGATATGGACGAGGTGCTGGCCGAAATGGCCCGCCGCGCGCCCGGTAAATCCGCCGTTGCCACAGCCCGCCGCGAAGCAGATGCCCCGCGCATCATCAGCGGGCTTTTTGAAGGCAGGACAACCGGCAGCCCCCTCTGCGCGCTCATCGAAAATACCGATGCCCGCTCCTCATCCTACGCGGCCACGCGCTTTCTTGCCCGCCCGGGGCACGCGGACTACACGGGCTTTGTGCGCTATGCCGGCTGCAATGACTACCGCGGGGGAGGGCATTTTTCCGGCCGCATCACCGCCCCCCTGGTTTTTGCCGGGGCCGTGGCCAAGCAGCTGCTGCGCCTCAAGGGCATCCGCGTGTTCGCGCACATCCTTGAAGCCGCCGGCATTGCCGACGCGCCCTTTGACGCTGTGGCGCCTGATGAAGCGGCCCTGGCCGCCATCGCCGGGCGGGATTTCCCTGTTTTGGATGAGGCAAAAGGGCAAGCCATGCGCGAGGCCATCCTTGCGGCGCGGGCGGACGGCGATTCCGTTGGCGGCGTTATCGAGGGCATGGTGACCGGCCTTGAGCCAGGCCTTGGCGGCCCTGACCTGGACGATACCGTGGAAGGCCTTTTTGCCAGGCAGCTTTTCGCTGTGCCGGCGGTGAAGGGCGTGGCCTTTGGCGCGGGCTTTGGCTTTGCCGCCATGCGCGGGAGCGCGGCCAACGACGCCTTTTATACGGATGCCGGCGGCCGTGTCCGGACGCGCAGCAACCATAACGGCGGCATCAACGGCGGCATTACCAATGGCATGCCCCTGCTGTTCACTGCCGCTGTTAAGCCCACGCCCTCCATTGCCCTGCCGCAGGAAACCATAGACCTGCGCACAAAGGAGCGTGCCGAAATCCGGGTTTCCGGCCGCCATGACCCCTGCATTTTGCCCCGGGCCGTGCCGGTTATCGAAGCGGCGGCAGCCCTGGCCGCAGCAGCGCTCATTGCCGCGCCAAAGGGTGCCTTATGAACGCGCATGGCCCCAACCTTGTGCTCATAGGCATGCCCGGCAGCGGCAAAAGCACTGTTGGCCAGCGCCTGGCAGCCTTTTTTGAACGCCCCTTTGTGGATACGGACGCCATGATTGTGGAAAAGGCGGGCTGCTCCATCCCTGAAATTTTTGCGCAGCAGGGGGAGCCGGTCTTCCGCGATCTGGAAACCTGCTGCATCCGTGAGGCGGCAGCCGCCAGGGGGTCCATTATCGCAACCGGCGGGGGCATGGTCCAGCGGGCGGAAAATGTGGCGGCGCTCTCCGCCTCGGGCGTGCTGCTGTTTATCAACCGCAGCCCCGAATCCATTTTGGGCGGCTGCGCCCTTCAGGACAGGCCGCTGGTCCAGGGAGATATGGCCAGGCTGGAAGCGCTGTACCAGCGGCGCCTTCCCCTGTATCTGGCCGCGGCGGATGCCGTGATCCCCGATCATCTTACGGTGGATGAGGCCGTGCGCCTGGCTGTGCTGGGCTATGTGGCCCACACCACGTCCGGCTTTGTGCCTGTCCGCCCCGGGCCTTCAGCATCTTCTTTTATGCTCCGCCGCTAGTGCCAGGAACTGAGGCTTTCCCGGTTTTTTCCAGTTTGGTGACCTCTTCCGTCACGGCTTGCGGCGCTGGCGCTTGCGCCGGGGACAATGTCCCGCCACCTTCCCCATAGGAAGGCTTTTGCGGCTGCCATCATCCTGAAGCCGTCCCCGTCCTCTTAAAGCCCTCCCCTCTGGGGAGGGTGCCCGCAGGGCAGGAGAGGTCACTGCCTGGGGCACGTGGCACAGCCCTTGGCAAAAGGAATATCATAAAAAGGAGGCGCCCATGCGTTTTCTGGTGATCAACGGCCCCAATTTGAACCTGCTTGGCGAACGCGAGCCCGGCATTTATGGCTCAGAAAGCTACGCGTCCCTGTGCAGCCGGCTGGAAGCCTTTGCCGCCTCCCAGGGCAGCGAAGTGACCTTTGTGCAGTCCAATCACGAAGGTGCGCTGATTGACGCGATCCATGAGGCGCGGACCTGGGCGGACGCCATCATCATCAACCCGGGCGCCTTCACGCACTACAGCTACGCCCTGCGGGATGCGCTGGCTTCTGTCCGCGTGCCGGCTGTGGAAGTGCATATTTCCAATGTCCACACCCGCGAGGCGTTCCGCCATGTTTCTGTTACGGCGCCTGTCTGCGTGGGGCAGATCTGCGGGCTGGGCCTCTATGGCTATGAGGCCGCCATGCGCTTTTTCCTTGGGAGGGAGGCATCATGAAGGGCAGGCTTGCCGTTATCGGCGATCCCATCGCGCATTCCCTTTCCCCCGTTATCCAGAATGCCATGCTGGAGGAGCTGGGGCTTGCGCCCTGCTATGGCGCGGTCCGCGTGGAGCCGCAGCGCCTAGCGGAGTGGCTGGAAAAGGAGGCGCGGCCTTTTTATGCGGGCTTCAATGCCACCATGCCGCACAAGACAGCGCTCCTGGCGCACATGGATGGCCTTTCTGCCGACGCAAAAACGCTTGGCGCCATCAATACCGTTGTGGTGCGCGAAGGCAAATTGCACGGGCACAATACCGATGGCCTGGGCTTTGTGCGTGCCCTTGGGAGCAGGGGGATCCCCTTTGCCGGCGGGCAGGCTGTGCTCCTGGGAGCCGGCGGCGCCGCCCGTTCCGTGGCGCTGAAGCTCGCGGAGGCGGGCTGCCCTGTTACGGTATGCTGCCGCCAGCTGGAGCGGGCAAAGCCCTTATTGGCCTTGTCCCCCCGTATCCAGGCCCTGCCTTTTGCTGAGATGCGCGGGGCGCTTTCCGCCTGCCGCCTTTTGGTGAACTGCACGCCGTTGGGCATGGAGGGCATTGCGCAAAACTTTGCGTCCTTTGACTTCCTGGATGCGCTGCCAGCTTCCGCCAGCGTCTGCGACCTGATTTACCGCCCCTTTACAACCTCCCTGCTTGCCGAGGCGCAAAAGCGCGGGCATGTGATTATGAATGGCCTTGGCATGCTGATCCATCAGGGCATCTGCGCGCTGGAGCTCTTTCTTGATGCGGCGCTGGATGTGGCAAAAATGGCCGAAGTGTCAGAAAAAGCCATCAGGAAGCTGCTCTAGCGCATTGTTTGCGTTTCATCCCGCGCTTATTGGGCAGGCTGATTTTTACAGGCAGGGCAGGGTGCATGGCATGGGTCCACGCACCCTGCCTTTAGTTTTGCGCATCGCCCGTATTTCATCAGGCTGTGCTGAAAAGGGGGGCTTGCGCTTGCCATTTCTTCCGCCCTTCTGTACCTTGTGCGGATAGTTCTTTGTTCAGGAGCACAGTATGGATCAGCAAAAGCCTGAGGGCAAATCAAGAGGGCTCTTTTCCGGCAATATCGGCTTCGTTCTGGCAACGGCGGGCTCGGCAGTCGGTCTGGGCAATATCTGGCGCTTCCCGTATTTGACGGCGAAGTACGGCGGGGGCATTTTCCTCCTCGTGTACATCATACTCATGCTGACTTTTGGCTACGCGCTGCTTGTTGCGGAAACAAGCCTGGGCCGCTCCACGCGCCTCAGCCCTGTGGGCGCGTACCGGGCCTTTGCCGGTTTTCGGCACAACCGTTTCCTGGCCATGGGCGGCTGGCTGAACGCCATTGTCCCCATGCTGATCTTCCCCTACTACTGCCTGATCGGCGGGTGGATCGTCAAATACCTCGCGGAATTTACGCTGGGCAAGGTTGGGCTCTTAGCCACTGACGGCTATTTCGGCTCCTTCATTTCCTCTTCCTGGGAGCCTGTCATCTGGCATCTTGTGTTCCTCTGCTGCACGCTGGGCGTTGTGCTTAAGGGCGTGGAAAAGGGTGTGGAAAAGGCTTCCCGCGTGATGATGCCGATGCTCCTTATCCTTGCCGCCGTGGTTGCCGTCTATTCCATGACGCGCCC
>JAGADT010000191.1 GCA_017613475.1 Desulfovibrionaceae bacterium
CCCTGGTCATGCAGCAGGAGCAGGCTGTCCGCATAAAGGGAGGCAAGGTTCAGATCGTGCGAAACCATGAGCGCTGCCAGGTCATGTTCCCTGCACAGCCCAGCCAGCATGTTCATAAGCGTAACCTGCCGGCCAAAATCCTGCGCGGACGTCGGCTCATCCAGCAGCAAAAGGCGCGGTGACTGGCACAAGGCGCGGGCCCAGTAAACCCGCTGCCGCTCCCCCCCGCTGAGCAGGGAAAGGGGACGGGCAGCCAGTTCTTCCACCCCGGCAAGGCGCATGGCGCGGCGTGCGGCCTCCCTGTCCGCCTGATCAGAAAGGCCAAGGAACCCCTGCCACGGCGCGCGCCCCAGAAGCACGGTTTCCTCCACGGTAAATGGCAGCGCCTCGCTCTCCTGGGGCAGATAGGCTATGAACCTGGCCCGCTCCCTGCAGGTCAGCTCCGCCAGATTTGTCCCTTCCAGCGCAATTGTGCCGGCATCCGGCGGAATGAGCCCGCACACCGCCCGCAAAAGCGTGCTTTTCCCTGAGCCGTTCGCGCCCACCACAGCAACCAGCTTTCCGCTCTCTACGGTGAGGGAGACACCGGAAAAAATGGTCCTGCGCCCGCTGCCCTGACCTTTAATGCCGCATGAAACCGCAAGGTCCCGCACAGATAATAAGGGGGTCATAACTGCCTCCGCAAAAGAAGCACAAAAAGCGGGGCGCCGATCATGGCGGTCACCACGCCCGCCGGCAGCTCGGACTGCACGGGCAGCGCCCTGGAAAGCAGGTCGCAGCCTATCAGGAAGGACGCGCCAAAGAGCAGGCAGCCGGGAACCAGGAGCCGGTGATCCTGGCCGAAAAGGAGCCGCAGGGCCTGCGGCATGACAAGGCCAACGAAGCCCAAAGGCCCCACAGCAGCCACAATGACGCTGGTCATCAGCGAAGTCAGGAGCAAAAGGATGAGGGTTGCCCTCCTGACCGGAACCCCCAGGGACTGCGCGGATTCCTCGCCAAGGAGCAGCAGGTTCATCGTATGCCCGGACAAGAGGAAAAAAAGGAAGCAGGGAACAAGGGAAAAGCTCACCCACATGGCCGTTTTCATGTCGCAACGGCCAAGGTCGCCCATGGACCAGAAAAGCGCGGCGCTGGCCTGCGATTCCCCGGCAAGAGAAAGAAGGAATAAAATGGCCGCGCCGCAAAAGGCATTGAGCATGACGCCGGAAAGGAGCAGCCCTGAGCGGCTGCGGGCGCCAAGGAGAAAGAGCAAGGCCAATGTGAGCAAGCTGCCGGCAAAGGCGCAGCCCTGCAGCGCCAGCGTGGAAAGCCCAAGCAGCAGGCCTGAAACAACCCCGACGGCCGCGCCTCCGGAAAGACCCAGGATATATGGCTCTGCCAGGGGATTGCGCAGGACGGTCTGCATGGCAAGCCCGCCCAGGGACAGCACCGCCCCCGCGTTGGCTGCCATCAATACGCGGGGCAGGCGCAGGCTTTCCAAAACCAGGGCCGTATCAGGCGAGGCCTTGCCGCGCAGCCAGAGGAACATATCCCCCCATGATACGGGCAATACCCCCCAATGCAGCCCGGCAAGAAGCGAAAGAGCCAGCACAAGCCCTCCCATCAGCCACACGGCGGCTGCGGAGCCCGGCAGGCCCCTGCATCCTCGTTTCTCCATATCCATTCCAGCACCGCTGCCTTACAAGCCCTGCCTCTACCGCCTGGACAGGGGCAGGCAGGAAAAGCGGCCTGCCGCCTTCTTTCCCCGGTATTGCACCGGAAAAAGCCGCACGCGCAGGCCGCCGTCATGGTTTTGGATCACCCCGTCAAACGCACGTTTCAGAACGCGCTAGAAGGCATAGCGGAAGCCCGCCGTCAGCGTCCGCCCGGGCATGGGGTAATCCAGCGTATAGGCATACTTCTTGTTCGTCAGGTTGGACAAATCCAGGTAAAGGCTCAGGCCCTTGGCCGGACGAACAGTCAGCCTGGCGTTCCAGGTTGTAAACGCCCCCATTTCAGTAATGTCGTAGCTTGTGAAATTATCCTGGTACTGCCGGCCGGTGAAGCGGGCGTTCACATCCAGCCAGACCATTCCATAGCCCAGCCCCGCGCCGCAGACGGCGCTGTACTGCGGCACATAGAGGGCCGTGCGGAACACATCATCGCGGCTGTGGCGCTCGGTGAAGAATTCGCCATTGCCATACAGCAGCCATTCAAGCGGCTTGGCAAGGCCAATCTCGGCACTGTCGCGCCAATCCAGGTGCACGTTAAAGCCAGCCAGGCGCTGCTCGCCGGAGTTCATCCATGTATAGCTGTAGTCAGGCAGCAGGCGCGTCACAATGCGGTCGGAATACTTGGTATAAAAATACGAAGCCCCGGCCTTGAACTGGCCAAAGTCCGCTTCCAGTCCTGCCTCGCCGGTGATGCTTTTTTCCGGATTCAGATCGCGGTTGCCAACGTAGCGGGTTCCCCAGCTGCCTCCGGTCATAAAGTCTCCGGCGCGCTCCTTTGCCGTCGGCGGCACAAAAGCCGTGGCCACAGAAGCCTTAATGCCCAGCCAATCCAGCATCCACCAGGTTGCTCCCGCGTTCCAGCTGACATGGTGGAACGTGCGGCTGTCCGTATGCAGCGAGGCCAGCCCGTCTGTCGGCCGCAGGCGTTCGCGGTACACATCGTAGCGCACGCCAAGGATTGTGCTTAGGTCCCCCAAATCAGCGCGATGCTCGGCAAAGAGGCCCAGGACATCATAGGCCGCATTGGGCTGGGATACCGAAGAGCCATAGTCTTTTTCGCGCATGTGCGAGGCATCCGCACCCAAAGAAAGCCGGCCGAAGCCCCACAGCGGCAGGCCCGCGACCAGGCGGCCGCCCAGAACATCGCCCCTGTAGGTGGAATTGCCGGACCCTGACCACATGCCTGCCGGCCAGGAATAATCGTAACGGTTGCGGCTTGAATAAAGGCTCCCGCGCAGCGAAGCATCGTTTTCAAACCTGGTGTCGTATTCCAGGGCAAGGTATTCAAAACTGTTGCGCACCTCGTCATCGGGCGTCAGGCCAAAGGCGTAATAGCCGCCGGGGCTTCCGGTATCAAATATGGACTGGTGCGCGCCAACAAGGGAAAGCGACGAATCTTCGCTGGGGCGCCAGGTCAGGGATGCCCCGGCTCCGGCATTGTGAAAACCTGAATTCTTATACCTGTCTCCATCGCCGTCTTTATATGAGGATGAGGCAGCCCCCTGGATGCCCACGGCATAGCCAAAACGGTCGTCAGCCGCGCCGCCGGATATAGAGGCGTCGACCGCGCGCTTGTCAAAGCGCCCGTAGCTCGCGCCGACGCTCCCCGTTACGGGGCCGCGCCCACGCTTGGTGATCACATTGACCACGCCGCCCATGGCCGAGCCGCCGTACAGCACGGAGGAGGGACCGCGGACAATCTCGACCCGCTCCACATTGCCCATGGGAATGGCCGCAGGGTTGCCTGTGCCTGCCCTGTGCCCGTCTATGAGCAGAAGAACGCCGTCACGCAGGCTTATGCCGGCGCTTTTGTACGAACGGAATCCGCGCATGCCAACGGAAGAATACGCGCCCGGCTGCACGGTGCCGTTGCCGGGAACATAGCGTTCAATCACGTCAGAGAGCGTTTCCGCCCCGGTGCGCTCCAATGTTTCAGCGGTAATAACCTGCACGGTGGAGGGCAGCTTGCGGACTTCCGCGGGCTCTGCAGCAGCCGTAACAACGACTTCGGGCAATGCCTTGACTTGCTCGGGCGCCGCTTTTTCAGCGGACCATGCGGGCTGCGCAAAACCAGGGAGAAAAGCGCACGCCAAAGCGGCGCCTTTGAAAAAAAGACTTGGCCTGAAAAGCATCAAACATCCTCCTGCCCCGGCTTCGCGGGGGAAGAAAGCCCTAAGGCAGGCGGCACGGCAAAACCTGAAAAAGGCACTGCGCGACCCACGCCTGCCAGGGACCCTTGAGGTTGCTCCGCAGGCTGGCTTCCCGGCTTGAAGATCATCCTCCTCCGCCCCTTCCCATGGCGCCCCGCATCGGCTGGATAAAACCCATTAACCTAGCAGGCAGGTGCTAACGCACGCCACAGTGGCTCTGGCGGATTTGTCCCTTCTCACGGTTGCGGGCCAGCGCCGGCTTTTACCGGACTTTCCAATTATCCCATCCCTCCAAAGAGGGGGGCACCCGCGGAGAAAAAAACTGCAAAAACGTTTTGCAGGAAGGCGACCTTATCCGAAACAGCATCCAAGTTCAAGCCTCACCTGCACGGGCTCTTTTCCCTTTACTTTATTTAATTAAAGACAAAGAGTAGATTTTGCTTTTTGCCTGTGATACAGAAAACCTATCCCTACGGCGCATCGTACACGCCAAGACCGCAATTTTTAGGATCTTTAAGGAGAATCAATGGCAAGCCAACCTTCCTGGAAATACTACAAAAAGCTGAGTGATATGTCTCGCCTGCGAGCCATTGCCGAATCGGTTTTCAACAACCGCAACTACGGCAGTTCTCCCCGCTTTGTATCCGCTGCGGAAGCCTATGCCATGGCCTGCAAGCTCCCCTGGGTGACCGTTACGGACCTGCCCATGGACAAAGGCGCCATTAAAAACCTTGGTCTGCCGGACAACGCCAAGGTCATTAACGACAACTGCGGGGCTACCGTCGGACGCAGCGCAGAGGCCCGTGTTTTCTACAACCGCTGCTCTGCTGCAGAAAAAAACAACCTTGAAGCGATCCTCCGCGAAGCCATGTACTCCATGGAGCGCAACAACAACCTGGTCATCGCGGAAGCCGTTGTCGGCATGGATCCGAAGCTGATGATCAAGGCGCGCCTTATCGCCCCTGAAAATGACATCGCCAATGTCTTCCACTGGTACGCGAATTTCTCCCCCCTGGCCTCTGTTCCCGGCTACGAAAAAAGCACGGAGCTCCCCATTCAGGACATCCTCTTTGTCTCCTACCCTGACTGGACCTCCCCTGACCCCCGCTGGGCCAAGGGCTGCGTAGCCGTGGATGAAGAGCACATGACCATTTACAACCTTGGCATGCGCTACTTCGGCGAACGCAAGAAAGGCACGCTGACCATGGCCTGGACAGCCGGCATGCGCCTCGGCATGGTCTCCGCCCACGCAGGCATCAAGGAAATTGACTTCACCAAGGTGCCCGAATACAGCAAGCGCGGCAAACAGGTCATTGCCTTCTACGGGCTTTCCGGCTCAGGCAAATCCTCGCACACGAACGCGCTGGATAACGCCGGCACCCTGCCCAAGGGCGCAACCCGCCGCATCGCCCATGACGATGCCTTCCAGATCGACGGGAAGACCCGCACCTGCTACGTTTGGGAACCGACCCTTTACGACAAGACCGACCACCGCGACACCAGCCATCCTGACTGGAAATACTGCATTTCCACCCAGAACATGATGGTGGTTGAAGTGGACGGCAAAATCATCCCCGCGGGCGAGGATATCCGCAACAACAACGGCCGCGCCCTGTTCAGCCGCGAACTGCTTGGCACCACGACCAACTCCATCGGCTTCCCCAATCACATTGGCTGGCTGATGAAGGACTCCACCCTGCCCCCCATCCTGAAGCTGACTGACCCTGACCTTGCCGTGGCCATGGGCGCAACGCTCATGACCAAGCGCACCTCCGCAGAAAATGTCAGCGCGGAAGAAATGAAGAAGCTTGTCTTCGTGCCCTTTGCCAACCCCTTCCGCGTCTACCCGCTCTACTGCGACTGCCTCGGATACGAAAAGATCTTCCAGTCCGGATGCGCCTGCTATGTGTGGTCCGGCGGTGGCGGAGGCATGTGGAACGGTTCCGACACCAACCTCAAGAAAGTACCGCTGGAAGTTTCCCTGACGCTCCAGACGGCTGTTCTTGAAGGCACGCTGGAATGGGAAAACTGGGCCCTCGTCAAAGGGGCGCAGATCCCCACGCGGGATTCCATTGAAAAGATCCTCCCCGGCTACTACGACATGTACAACCCCAACATGGTCCCCAACCTGGCGGAATTCATGGGGCTCCTTAAGGACCGCTTCCAGCAGCGCAAGGACTTCATTGCCCAAAGCGACATTGCCGAGCAGCCCGAACTCATGCAGCGCCTGATCAGTTCGCTGCAGATCAATGCCTAAGCAGGCAGGCTCCTAAGCAGCATAAAGGGCGAGGATGTGCATGCCTCGCCCTTTCCTTTTGCTGGACTGAGAGCCTGAACGCGCCGCAAAAGCGCTGCGCTGGATTTCCTCAGCGGCTTCAGGTATGCTGAGTGCACAAAAAAGCCGCCCAACTGGGAGCGGCAAAGGAATGCGACATGAAATATTTGATTATGGAAGATTTCGCGGGACTGCCTGTGCCTTTTCTCTTCCCCAACCGCGTGGACCACGCTGACATGCGCGACCAGCTGCCCTACGGCAAGGTGCTTGGCGCGGGCTACATCTCCCTGCAGGACGGGCAGTTTTGCTGCGAAGGCGGCAACACGGAACTGGGCGCCAACGCCCGCGCTGAAGATGCGGCCATCATCCGCGAGGCACTGCTTGCTGCGGACAAGAAAGACTAGGCAGATTCAGCCCCCGGCAAATACAGGCAGGGCGCTGCGTGCCTCAAGCTGCAGCGGCGCCCTGACTGCAAAGCACGGCTTAAAGCGTGAGGCTCTGCCCGGGACGCATTTCAAGCATCCTGCACGCAGGCGCTGCCTTGGCCAGCGCTGACTTAAGCGCCTCTGTGGACTGTGCCAGAACGGGGAACGTGCCCCAGTGCATGGGGACCATGGCCGGCGCTTTCAGCAGGCGGCAGGCATGCGCCGCCTGGAGCGCGTCCATGGTAAAGAAGCCGCCGCAGGGCAGCAGGGCAAGATCCAGCGGGTACAGCTCGCCAATCAGCTCCATGCCGGCAAAAATGCCCGTATCCCCGGCATGGTACAGGCGAAAGCCGCCGGGCATCGTCAGGACATAGCCCACAGGCGACCCTGATTCCGTGGTATGGAACGCCTGGGTCATGGTTATTGTCATGCCCTTATGGGTAATGCTGCCGCCGATGTTGAAGCCGATCCCGGCTGGGATCAGCGATTTTTTCAGCCCCTTTGCCGCCAATGCCGCGCCAGTGCCGACCACGCAGGCGCAGAGCGCACCGTGCCTGTTGCACAGATTGACGGCATCGCCGACGTGATCGCCATGATCATGCGTAACAAGCACGGCATCCACCGGCGGAATATCCTCCGGCTTGACAGGGCAGCTGGGATTGCCCGTCACAAAAGGATCGAT
Organism: Desulfovibrionaceae bacterium; assembly: GCA_017613475.1. GTDB lineage: Bacteria > Desulfobacterota > Desulfovibrionia > Desulfovibrionales > Desulfovibrionaceae > Avidesulfovibrio. The sequence goes on from JAGADT010000191.1 coordinate 7,245, forward strand.
CAAAGCGGAAACACCGCCTTCCTCAACACGGAAACACGAATGGCCGTACCAGGTGATGCTTACACTCATAAAAAGCCTCCATGGCGGTATGCAGCGCCGCCTCTGCGTAAAAAAATAACGGTCCTGCAATGGTCGCTGTTCAAAAGCACTTTGTCAATGCCGGCTGGCTGAACCTGCTGAAACAGCCCTCACCCTGCGCACGCCCGGCCTTTGCCGGCAGGTCCCCGGCAAAGCTCCAGGGGGCCAGGCCGGCAGGACGCCCAGCCCCTTATCCGCCAGGCAGGCCGCGCCGCAGAACAATCCAGCCTTGTGCCCTCGCCTGCCATACGTAAAAAGGAAAACGCTCATGCAGCACGCCCCTCTCCCCCCTGCCTCCTGGAAATCCGCAGCGGCAGCCGTATTTCTTTTTGCTGGCACGGAACCAGCCTTCAGCCCCGCCCTTCAGAAGGCCGCCCCCTGGCTTAAGGATTCGCCCGGGCTTGCGGATTTCCACGCCGCAAAAGGCGAAGCCCTCATGCTCTACGGCCCCCAAAGCTCCCCCATGCCGCGAATCCTCCTCCTGGGGCTGGGCCAGCGCAAGGGACCGCTTGAAGACACGCTCTATGCCCTGCGCGATGCCGCTGCCAAAGCCTCCCGCCTCTGCCGTGAGGCGCGCCTGCCCAATTTCGCCTTCAGCCTGCCTGACCTCGCCGCGCTGGATGAGGATGCCGCTGACGGCAATGCCGCTGTCATCCTGCGCGAAGCC
>JAGADT010000025.1 GCA_017613475.1 Desulfovibrionaceae bacterium
CAGCGGATGCTCCCGACATTTGTGTCGGGGGGATCGCGCCAAGGTCGGCTTTTGCGGCCTGGCCAAGGGCTGCGTCGCCCAGGGTAGAGTTGGGCAGGGGCTGGTTTGGAATGGGTTCGCCTGGAACGGTGCCGGCAGCGGGGGAAGTGCCTTCAGGGGTGATTCCAGCATCCTGGAGCGCCTGCTGCTGGGCTTCGTGCGTCCACTGCACAAGGGGCTGGCCTTCGCCCCTGGCGGCCTGCAGTTCGTCGCCCCATTTCTGAAGCGCCGCTTCCTCTTCCTTCATCTTGTTCCAGTCTTTGTAGGCCTTGCCCAGGATGCCGCCCAGCTTCACCGCGGAGGCGCTGGGGTTCTCCTGCTGCGCCTGCTGGGGCGGGGCGGCAATGCCCGAAGGCGTCCTGTACGAGCCCTGGTTGGTTACGGGCTTCACGCCCGTCTGCATGGGCGCGCGGCTTTTGCGCGCAATGTCGTAAATGGTCTGCATGGTGCGTTCCTCCTTGGGGCGGACATATCACAGGGCGTTGCCGTGGCGGAGACGGAGACCTCTTCCGTCACGGCTGGCGGCATTGCCGCTGGCGCCGTGCCACCTTCCCCACAGGGGAAGGCTTTTCGGGGTGACGCCGGGACCTGTGGCGCTGATCAGCATTTTGGGTGCTGTTCCTTAAGGCTTCCCCCTTGGGGAAGCTGTCGAGCGCAGCGAGACTGAAGAGGTTGCCTTTGGGGGCGAGGTAAGGCTCTGAAAGGAAGGGCGCAAAAGGACCCCCTGAAAGAGCATCCAGGGGGCCCTGCACCACGTTCATTTGGTGCGGGATACATGCAAGCCGCTGGAATGGCTTGCTGGTTGGCTAAAAGCCGTCAGCCCCTGCCGGCATTGCCACCAGGCTTGACGGTGTGTAATAAAATACATATTGGGAAAGGAACGCCGAAATAATTCAGGAGGCAGCGAGTGAAACCGCGCGAGGTCATGAAGATCCTCAGGGAGGCGGGATGGACGGAAGGCAGGGGCGCGCGGCATACCATTACCGCCGTTAGCCCTGACGGAAGCCGGCGCGTGCCGATTTCCAATCATCCTGCGGAAGACCTGCCTACAGGCACCTTGAAGAATATTGAACGCCTGACAGGCGTAAAGCTGAAGTAAGGAACGCTTATGGACAGAACGTACTACATTGCGGGAATTATCCGCGAGGATGATGGCTCGGGGTATTCCGTGTATTTTCCTGATGTGCCCAATGTCTGCGCGGGAGGCACAACAATCCAGGAAGCCATTTCCCACGCCACGGAGGGCCTTGGCGTCGCCCTGCTGGATTTAGCGGAGCAGAACAGGGAAATCCCCGCCCCCTCCGCCCTGGAAGATGTGCAGAAGGCTGTGCAGTCCATCCGCAGGGAAGACGGCCTGCCGTATCCTGACGACGCCCTGTATCAATACATCCCGGCCCCCTCGCTCGACCGGGTTCCCGTGCGGGTGAATGTAACTATCCCGCGTGCGCTGCTCTGGGAAATAGACAGCAAAGCCAGGCTGGCAGGCATGACGAGGAGCGGATTCCTGACCGCCGCGGCCATGGCTTATGAGGCGTGAGACTGCGCAACTGCCGCTGCATTACGCGGCGCTGCCGCATCCCCGCCCACGATCACATAGCCGAACTTCGCTTCAGCCGAAGGCGCAGAGGCAAAGGCAAACGTCATGCTGCCCTGCGTCATGGTCTCCAGATGCCAGGCGAGTCCGGCGGCGTCTTCGTTCAGTGGGATGAGCAGGGCGAGGCGGCCGGCGCGGCAGCGCTGGTCCAGGATGGTGAGCCCATCAGAGCCTGCGGCAAGGGAAGCCGTGCCCGTGTTGGCGGTTTCTCCGCGCAGGGCGGCATTGGCGGCCAGTGCCAGGGAAAGCATCTGCCCGGGCGTGGGACTGGTGGAATGAGGCGCGAAGGGAGGCATACAATTTTCCTTTAATAAAAATATCAATTAAAAAATTGATATATTTATTGGCTATTTGCGGCGAGCGCCAGGGAAAGCATCTGCCACGGGGTGGGGCTTGTCACATGAGGTGCGAAGGGGGGCATAGTTTTTCCTTTAGTGTGGAGTTTGGAGCGAAAAGAGAGTGTGGAGTTTGGAGTGTGGAGTGTGAAGTTTAAAGGCACTCACAACACTCCACTCTCAACCCTCCACACTCAACAATCACTGCCACGCCCCGATGGCCAGCCAGGTGAAGTAGGCCCCCGCCCAGCCGTCCGTGTCGTTGAGGTTCTTGTTTGTGGCGGTGAAATTCGTGGCCGTCTGGGAGACCACGGCAATAGGGCAGCCGTCGTTGTTCACGGGCGTGCAGAGGATGTAGGGCGTTCCGGCAAAGGCTTTGGGAAAGGTCACGCTGCTGCCCGTCGGTCCGCCGCCGTAGCATATTTGCAGATTCCCAAGGCGCAGCCAGCCGTTGCCGTAGCTGCTGCCGGCAATGGTCTTGGTGCCGGTGCCCTGGGTGCCTGCGCTTGCGGCGCTGTCCGCATTCGTGGCGTGGCCGGCGTTGGCGGCGTAGGTGGCGGAGTCCGCCGCGGCTGCCGAATCCG
>JAGADT010000026.1 GCA_017613475.1 Desulfovibrionaceae bacterium
ATGGGGAAACAAGCTTTTCCAGTGCTTTCTTCTGGTCCTGCGCAAGGGCCTTCAGTGGGAAGAGATAGAGGGCCCTGGCGTCAGGATCCAGAAGGAAACGCTCTATGACAGGGAGGTTGTAAATGAGGCTTTTGCCGCTGGCCGTAGGCGTTGTCACCACAACGTCGCGCCCCGCACGGATGCGGTCAATCGCCTGCGCCTGATGCGTGTAGAGGGAGGAGAGCCCGCCAAGCTCGAGCAGCCGCGAAAGGGCGGGCGGGAGCGGACGGGTCAGCTCGGCATATTTTGCTTCCTGCCCCTCGATAATGCGGTGGCATGTCACTTGCCGTGCAAAACGGGGCGTCTTCAGCAGGGAGGTGATGTAGTCGGCAAGCATCGCGGTGTGGCTTTGGGCAAAAGGGACGTGCAGGAAGAAGCGGCTCAGCGGATAAAGTTGGTTGGGGTCCAGGCTTCCTGCTGCGGGCGCGGCTCAGGGTTGGCCTTGATGGATTTCAGCATCCAGGCCATGTTTGCGGCGAGGGTCCGCATGGTCTGCAGCCCTTCAATATCCTGCCGGACTTCCTCAGGCGTGTTCCCGTGGACCGAATTCCAGTATTGGGATGCGACGACAGGCATGGAATTGATGGTGAAATATTTATTCAGGCGGTCAAAGGACGCGCTGGCTCCGCCCCGCCGGCAGCTGACAACCGCCGCGGCGGGTTTTCCGGCCAGCTTGGCTGAGGAGGAGTAGAACAGCCTGTCCAGCAGGGCGCAGAGGGAGCCGTTGGGTCCGGCATAGTACACAGGGGAGCCGACAACAAGCCCGTCAATGCTGTCAAGGAGTTCCAGGCAGCGCTGATAGGGGGCGTCGTCAAATATGCATCCCTGATGTCCGGTGCGGCATTTCTGGCAGGCTATGCAGCCTGGGACGGGCTGCGTGCCGAGCTGCACCAGCGTGGAATCAATGCCATGCTTTTTGAGCGTTGCTGCAATTTCAGAAAGCGCGGTAAAGGTGCAGCCATCCTTATGGGGGCTGCCGTTGAGCAGAAGGACGTTCATAAAAATCTCCTTTTTTATGGCTTGATTAAGCAGGATAACCTGCTGAATGTCAACTGAGGCAAATTTTCTGATGCCGGCATTCAGGCGGCATGCGAAGCGCCCCTTGTGTCTGAAAGCGGGATGGTTTATACCCTAACAGGGTTGTACTATTGGAAAGGATGAATGCCCTGTGCGCTTTTGCGTGCATGCCAGGGAACATGTTTTTATGCCCTGTAAAAAAGGCGGTTGAAATGTTGCGCAGCATGACAGGTTTTGGAAGGAGCGTCCGCGAGGACGCCGAGTGGACGCAGACTTGGGAGATCCGCAGCGTAAATGGAAGGTTTTTGGATCTTAAGTGGCGCATTCCTTCTGCTGTGCGGGGGTTGGAATCCCGTTTCGAGCGGATTGTGCGCAGCACAGCCTCACGAGGGCGGGTGGAAATCAGCCTGACGCTTCAGCAGCGGGACAATGGCACTTCCGTCATGCTGGATGAAGCGCAGGCCTCAGCCATGCTGGACGCGGCAGAAGCGCTTGCCGCGCAGCGCGGCGACCGTTTTGTGCCTGACTACAGCGCACTGCTGAACATGCCTTCCCTCTGGATTCGCTCCGATGACACGGCTGAAGACATGGAAGACATCCTTTCAGCTGGCCTTGCGGCTGCGTTGGATGACTGGAACGAATCCCGCTCCACTGAAGGGGCGGCACTCGCCAAGGACATGGGCCTGCGCATATCCCAGCTTGAGAAATGGGTGGAGCATATTCTTGAGCGTGCTCCCCAGATCAAGGAAGAGCGCCTGGAGCAGCTGAAAGAACGCCTGAACCAGGGGCTGGAAGACATTTCGCATGGATTGGTCCAGGCTGTGGATGAAAACCGTTTCCTCCAGGAGATGGTTATTCTTGCGGATAAGCTTGACGTCAGTGAGGAGCTGATCCGCCTGCAGGCGCACCTGGACAGGATGCGTGAGCTTCTGAACGCCGGCGCAGACGCTGGCCGCAAGCTGGATTTTACGCTCCAGGAGTGCTTCAGGGAGATCAATACCTGCGGCAACAAAATACAGGATTCCCTGATTTCCAGGCTTGTTGTTGATTTTAAGAATGAGCTTGAAAAGTGCCGTGAACAGGTTCAGAACCTTGAGTAATGCTGCCCCTCTGCCTAAAAAAAGGATGTCGTCATGGCTGTGAAAGAATGCGGTCGTAAGAATCGGTCTGGTGCTTTGTTGATAGTCTGCGCGCCTTCAGGGGCGGGAAAAAGCACCCTTATTGGGAAACTGCGCGAGGAATTTCCTGAAATCGCCTTCTCGATTTCATGCACAACGCGCGCTCCCCGCGAAGGGGAGAAAGACGGCATAGATTATCTTTTTCTGAGCAGGGAAGAATTTTTGCGCAGGCGGGGTGAAGGCTATTTTGCCGAGTCGGCTTTGGTGCACGGCAATTGGTACGGCACGCCGTTGCCCCCCCTGCGGGAGCTGCTTGCCGGCGGGCATGACGTTGTTTTTGATATCGATGTGCAGGGCGC
>JAGADT010000192.1 GCA_017613475.1 Desulfovibrionaceae bacterium
CAGTTGAAAAAAATTCTTTTTGAGCAGACAAACGGGCGGGCAGCGGCGGAAAAGCCGCGTCCCGCCTGCTTTTTTGCCTGATTCATTGGTGCAAAAAATTTGCCGTCCAGAGGGGAAAAAACGAAAATCTGAAAAAAAGTAAAATTTTTTTTACGAAACCCCTTGCCAAACGATTTGACTTGTGCAATAAAGAGGCAACGCTGAAAGGAAGAACAACCTTTGGCGTATTCCCCATCCCCCACGCAGGTTCCGGTTCGGAACAATCAGGCAGGGCTCAAAAAGCCTCAGGGGGCAGAAAAAACGGATCCGGAAGGATTCACCAACAAGGAAGGATAGTTATGAAGCGTTTAGTGACTCTGCTGCTTGCCGCCGGCATCGCCCTTGGCAGCGCGTTTGGTACGGCTAATGCTGTTGAGCTGAAGGCCAAGGGTTCCTGGCAGTTCGGCTACATCTGGCACGACATGTATCATGGCAAAGACGACACGTTCCTGGCTGCTCAGCGTCTGCGTCCGCAGTTCCAGTTTGTGGCTTCCGAAAACCTGAAGGCCGTGTTGGTCTTTGAAATTGGTTACGGCAACTGGGGCGCCAAAAACGGTTGGGCCATCGGCACCGACGGTGCGAATGTCAAGACCAAGAACGCCTACCTGGACTGGATCGTTCCTGAAACCGACGTTAAGGTCCGCATGGGTCTCCAGCCCCTCGGCCTGCCGCAGTTCACCTTCATGCAGCCCGTGCTCGAAAAGTCCAACGATATGGCTGGCATTTCTGTGAACGTTCCATTCAACGATCTCGTTGGCCTCTCCCTCTTCTGGGCTCGTCCGTACAACAACTACAGCGTGCCGCATGACGCCATTGACCTCTTTGGCCTGTCCGTGCCCTTCACCGGCGACGGCTGGAAGGTGACCCCCTACGCCATGGTCGGCGTGGTGGGTGAAGACGCCCTGGACGGTGCCAGCGCCAACTCTGCTACCGATCAGTTTGCCACCAACTATTACGGTTCCGATGTGAAGCGTCTGGTTGCCGGTCTTGCTCCTGCCGGTTCCCTCCTTAACAAGAACGCTTCCTCTTACGCCGGCATGAACGACGACCGCGGCATCGGCTGGTGGCTGGGCTTCGGCGGCGAACTGACCCTCTTCGATCCCTTCAAGATTGCCCTTGACTTCGTGTACGGCTCCATCGACATGGGCGATGGCATTGCCTGGGATGGCAACAAGATGGATATGAAGCGCCGTGGCTGGTCTGTGTCTGCCCTGGCTCAGTACAAGCTTGACTTCGTGACCCCCGGCATCATCTTCTGGTACAGCTCCGGTGACGACAGCAACCCCTACGACGGTTCCGAACGCCTGCCCTTCATCTACGGCCGCAGCGTTGCCACCAACTTCGGCTTTGATGGCGGCTCCTACGAAGCCAGCGACACGGCCCGCCTCTCCTTCCAGGGCAGCGGTATGTGGGGCATCGGCCTGCGCATCGACGACATCAACTACATCGAGAACCTGAAGCACAACCTGCGTGCCACCTACATGCGCGGCACCAACAGCCGTGGCATGGCTACCCGCGGCGCTGTGCCTTCTCCGTTTGATACCCTGCGTTCCAGCGGCTACGACGGCATGTACCTGACCCGCGGCGATCAGGCTTGGGAATTCGACTTCGATACCAAGTACCAGATCTACAAGAACCTGTCTGCTCACCTCGAAATGAGCTACATCCATCTTGACCTCAAGGAAGCTGCCTGGGGCAAGAAGGTTGCCGATCATAACGACAACGCCTGGAAGGTCGGCGTCTACATGCGCTACCTGTTCTAATCGCGCCAGCGCGTAACCTGGTTTTGTCGGGTTTAGCTTGACCGATTCCGGGGAGGGACTTGTTCCCTCCCCTTTTTTGTTGTGCCCGCTCCAGCGTTTTAGGATAGGCGCATCTTTGCCGTCTGTAAAAATGCCAGGCGCTGTCTGGCAAATTGTCAGGGCCGCCTTTACGATCTCCATTCCGCAAAGGCTTTTGTCATCGGCAGGCGAATAAAAGCGGCAATGCCTCCTTGACGGGAAGCGGAAAAATGCGCATAAAGAAGGGGAGGAAAGCGCAGCAACGCCTTCCTCCCCAGAAATGGGCACAACTTCCGTGAATGGATTTCACGTTTTTTGCACCCGGTAGGAATCGCACTTCCTACCGGGTAACGTGTTTCTTAATCAAACAACGATTTGATCAGCCACGTCAGCAGGCGGCCAATAACATTGGCCAGCACTGCCCGGAAGAAGTGCTTCATAGGCATAACCTCCTTTAGGAAGCCGTGCCCATGCAAAGAGCATACCCGCATCCCCTGCGAAATGCAAAGGGGCTTTTATGGCATTGCTCCCTTTATTAAGCCCGCTCCAGTGGCGGACCTATGCCAAAGGCGGGAGGATAGAAGCGGCCTGCCTGCGCCATTGCCGCCTTCAGCATCTCTAGTCCGCATAGGCTTTTGCCGCACCGTAAATGAAAAAAGCGGCTTGCCGCCTTGACGGGAAGCGGGAAAATGCGCATAAAGAAGGGGAGGAAAGCGCAGCAACGCCTTCCTCCCCGGAAATGGGCCAGTTCCCCGGATTTATACGATCCAGTTTTCCAGCCCCTAGGAGAAATAGCAGTTCCCCTAGGGGCTATTCGTTACAGGCCTAAATGACGAATAACGATTGCCGCTATGACGGCTGCCAGAACACCGGCGAGCACATCAAGAATGAACGGTCCTATGAGCCAAACTTTCTTTCGGGGAAGCTTGCCCACGGGGAGATATATCCGCTCTTGCTCAAAAGACAATTTTGCATTGCATCCCACCGATGGACGGCATTGCAGCCTGTATATTTCCATTCCGCAAAGCTTTTTGCCATCCGCAAATGAATGAAAGCCGCGTTTCCCTTTAGGGAAAGGCGGCTTCCTGCTGTGCTGTGGAGGGAGTCAGAGGATTGCAGGCTTTTGAGGTCTGCGGACGTGCTTAGGAGAGCAGTAAGATCAGGCCTTCTTCAGCCAGCTCTTTTCCTCGCCGCGGGCCAGGCGGCGGATATTGGCGCGGTGCGACCAGTAGACGGCTACCATGATGATGAGGGCGAGCGGGAGTACGCTCCATGCGCCGGAAAGGGCGAGGAGGATGGGGAAGAGCGTGACCAGGGTAAGCGAGCCCAGCGACACATACTCTGTTTTCCAGATGACAAAGAGGCAGACCAGGGCGGAAACAACAAGCTGCCAGAATGCCAGGGGAATGAGCACGCCGATGGAGGTGGCCACGGCCTTGCCGCCCTTAAAGCGCAGGAAGCAGGAGAAAAGGTGCCCGGCGATGGCTGCCAGCGCCGTCAGCGTCCAGAAAAGGGGGCTGCCGTGCATGGCGCAGGCGGCGACGCTCACGGGGATGGCGCCCTTGAGGATGTCGCAGGCAAGCGTCATCACGCCGTATTTTTTGCCGCAGAGGCGGGCGACGTTGGTGGAGCCCACGTTGCCGCTTCCGCCTTCACGCGGGTCGATATGGCAGAAGGTTTTGGCAATGACCAGGCCAAAGGGGATGGAGCCGGCAAGGTAGGAGAGGAGAATCCAGAGGGTGTTCAGCATGGGGCGGACTCGCTGTTGGCTTCAGGGGAGGCGGGCAGGCGGACTTCGGCAAGGGCCACATCGCCCATCAGCGGGCTGATGCGGCCAAGCCTGGCTTCCACGTTCACGCCCGGCCGGGCGCCTTCGGGGAAGAGGGGGCGGCGCCCGCGGACAATGAGCTGGTCGCAGGGAAAATTGATGGTCAGGAGGGAATCGTTTTCATCCGTGATGATGCCGGGCCTCCAGATATCGCCCTGCTGCTGGAGGGCAACAAGCTTCCAGTAGCGGGTGCGCAGCCTCTGCACGGTCTGGGCGGCGTCGAGGCGCATGCCCAGGAAAAGGAGGATCTGCTCCAGCTCCTTTTTGCTCCAGCGGGGCGATCCGTGCTCCAGGAGATGCAGGATCTGCGCTTCGTTGATGAGGTCCGGGTAGCGGCGCAGCGGCGAGGTCACGGTGGCGTAGCGCGCTTCGCCCACGCCCACATGGGGCAGGGGCGCGGTATCCAGCGCGGCGGGCGCGAGGAACTTGACGATGCGCGCGATATCCAGCGGGTCAGTCCAGATGCCGGCGGCTTCCGGCGGCACATCCACGTTCTGCGTGCGGAAAATCAGGGCGGCGCCCTGGTTGTCTGCCCAGGCGGCAAGCCCTGCATTGGCGGCGATCATCTGCTCGGAAACAATCAGGTGCGCCCGGGGCGCTTCTGGCTCAAAGCCCAGCACCACGCGGCAGTCGGCTGAATCAGGGTCCCCGAGGAGGGTGATGGATTGGTCCGGCTTGTTGATGATGATGGCGCCGGACGTGACGCGGAAATCCTGCCTGGCTTCTGCCAGTTCCAGCGCCAGGCGAAGCTGCCCAAGATATGGCATGGCCGGGGTTTCCTGCCCGTCCAGCGCAGCCTCGCAGTCTTCGTAAGTCAGGTTGGCGGCGAGCTTTGCAAGCCCGGCGGAGGGGGTGCAGGAGATGAGTTCGCCCGTGGGCGCGATTTCGCAGGAAACAAGCAGGGCTGGCCGCGTTTCGCCGGCAAAGAGGCTGTAATGCCCCTCGCCCAGGGACTGCGGCAGCATGTTTGAAACGCCTTCCGGCAGGTAGAGGCTTGTCGCGCGCATGCGCACGGCCTTATCCAGCTCGCTTTCAAAGGGCCAGTGCAGGGCGGGGCAGGCCAGGGCCA
>JAGADT010000193.1 GCA_017613475.1 Desulfovibrionaceae bacterium
CTCCGGGAAAATGCCTGCCATGTCAAAATGCCCGGCATTGGCAAATTCCTCCGCCCATTTTTCGCCGGGGCGCCAATCCGCGAAGCTCGCGGAAAGCATCCCCTTTTTCAGCAGTTCGGCAGCATGACTGTAATCCGCGATCTGGTGCCCGGACTCGATCTTGTGCAGGTTCGCCCAGCCCTGCCAGTACGCGCGCGTGAGCCTGTGGTCGATCAGCTCATCCCGCGTCCCCAGGAAGATGTCGCGCGGCGGCTCAAAGCGCGCTTCGCGTTCGGCAGGGGGAAGCCCGCCCTTTTCCCCCGCGCCTTCCGAGGGCGAAAAGGTCACGCGCTGCGCGCCGCTCAGGCACAGGGAAGGCTGCTCCTTTTCCCAGGAGTGCTGGGCAAGGCGCCGCTCTTCCAGCCACACGTCGTTGAGCCAGGGGCGGGGGTCCGGCGCGGCGGCGTAGGAATACAGGGCTTCATCCGTAAATTCCCATTCCTCCCCGTCGGTGAAGCGGGTCTGCGTGCCGACAAAGTCTTTCAGCTGGGCGGCGGGAAAGACAGCGGGATTCCACGCCACGATATGGCAGATGGCGGGGTGGCGCATGTGCAGGGCGTAAAAGCCGCCAAGGGAGCAGCCCATGAGGCAGATGCTGTCGATATTGGCATTGACAGCTTCAACGATCTGCTGCCGCAGGTCTGAGATGCACTTTTCAAACGGCAGTGAATAATCGCACTGCGGGCAGATGACGGGCTGGCCCAGGACCCGCTCGAGCTCGCGCCCTGAGCGGCTCTGCGCCCCGCTGTTAAAGCCGTGGATGTATACGAACCTGTCCATAGCATGGCTCCCTGCCGGACCAAGCCGGCACGCTTAGTGGTTCCTCAGGCATTACGGACATTCCCCGAGGTGGGGGGCAGTCCGCGCGGACTGCGCCTGCCTGGCCTGCAGCCTAGGATTTATAGGGCTCCTTGGGGATGAGCATGCCCAGGGTATTGCCATGGGCGATGATCTTTCCGCTGGGCCACTCATAGGTGCAGTCCACCCTGGGATTGTAGGAGCCAAGGTTGCGGCCGCTTAATGATTTCAGCCAGTAGACGCCCTGGCCATCAACATACAGTTCCGCAAGGATAGACCCGCTCATGGTTTTGTACGACTGGACCTTTTTCATGATTTCCTCCCCGCGCTGCTGCGCGGCGCCTTATGGTTTAACCAAACAAACAGCACGCCGGCCGGACCTGCCGGACAGGAAGAGCATAAGCCGCGACCGTTTCAGATTTTGATAATTGAAAAAAAATTTTTTTCCACACGGTCATTCCCGCGCAAACCCCTTGGGAATACAGGCTCCAGCCCAATTTCTCCACCAGCGCCGCCCCCCCCGCCATCTTGCTTTTTTCAAAAAAATACATACAGTTCCTGAAAAGATATTCCATGGCTGGCAGGCCGCTGGCCTCCCGCCTGTGGATGTCTCCCCAAGCCATTCCTCAGGGTCGGCTTCCGATTGTGACCGGTTGATGCCCTGCACTGCAAAAGCAGGGGCAGTGGATTCATTCACGACGCAAGTGCGCTTTACAGCATTGCCAACTGTTGCTATAGCAGTTGAAACTTAGTTAAAACTGGCACATTGTGTCAATACCTTTTGGTAAACCATCATGAAAAATTATCCGAACCTTAATAAGGCCATTGCTAAAGTCCTGTATCAGCGCAGGCTTGAACTGGAACTGAGCAAGAAGAAACTTTCCGAAAGGGCCAGCATCACCCGCATTCATATCTCCGATCTTGAAGGCGGCTCCAAGAACCCGACAATGAATGCCGTCTTCTTTTTATGCGATGCCCTGGAACTTGATCCAAAAGAGTTTATCATAAGGGTTCAGAAGGAAATAAAGAAAATAGAAGAAGGCATCGAAACGGAAAACGCAGAAAGCCAAAAATAGCTTTCCCTGGAGAGAAATTCCCTATTTGAGTCCGGCGCTGGCAGGCGGCGGCAGGAGGCTGGTTTTGTGCCAGCTTCTTTTTTTGGCAGCACAGCGTTTTTTGGGCGGGCCGCACGGGCCGCAAAAAATTTTTTGAAAAACGCTTGACTTCCCGTGGGAGGGAGCGTACATCCTCCCTTGTTGCGCGCCAGTAGCTCAGCTGGATAGAGCAACAGGCTACGAACCTGTAGGCCGGGAGTTCGAATCTCTCTTGGCGCGCCAGATATTTCAAGGGGTTACGGTGATTGACCGTAACCCCATTTTTGTTTGTGCCCCTCATGTGCCCCAGCCTGTCACCCACAGCGTTCAGCGCCGCCGCCTCCTTGACAGGAGAATCCTTCATGGGCGACTCTTGGCGCATGAACGCCGCCTGAAGCCAGGCGGAAAATGCTTTGGCCCAATGCCGCCGCTGCTATGAACATGAATGAAAGGGGCGATGCCCCCCTTAAAAGAGACAATGCCTCCAGGCAAAAAATACTCCCGGTTCCCTCATGCCCGCCGCTGAAAAGAACATGAATGAAAGGGGCAATGCCCCCTGGATCATGCATGTGGATATGGATGCCTTTTTCACATCCATCGAGCAGCTGGATAACCCACGGCTGCGGAACCTGCCCATTGCCGTCGGCGGAATGACGCGCGGGGTGATTTCCACAGCTTCCTACGAGGCCCGGAAATTCGGCGTGCATTCGGCCATGCCCACGGCGCTGGCCCTGCGCCTCTGCCCCAGGCTCATCCTGCTGCCGTGCCGCATGGCGCGCTACAGCGAGGTCTCCCGCCGCATCATGGAAACGCTGCGCGGCTTCTCGCCCCTGGTTGAGCAGGCTTCCATTGACGAGGCGTACTTAGAGGCAACAGGGCTTGAGCGCCTTTTCGGGCCGCCGGAAGAGCTCTGCAAAAAGGTCATGGAGGCTGTTTTCCGCGCAACGGGCGGGCTGACCTGCTCCATTGGCCTTGCGCCGGTCAAGTTCCTCGCCAAAATCGCCTCGGACCTCCACAAGCCCCACGGCTGCACCATCCTGCGCGAAAGCGAGGTCCAGGCCTTCCTGCAAACGCTCCCAGTGGGCAAAATTCCGGGCGTCGGCCAGGCATTCTTGCGGGAACTGGCGGAATTTGGGATAAAAACCTGTGCGGATGTCTGCACCCGCCCCCGTTCCTTCTGGGAGCGGCGCTTCGGAAAAAGCGGCCTTTCCCTCTTCCTGCGGGCGCAGGGCATTGATGAACGCGGCGTCGTGCCGTACAGGAAGCCGAAATCGGAAAGCGCGGAAACAACGCTTGAGCAGGATACCACGGACCGCGCCCTGCTTTGCGGCTGGCTGTACCGCCATGCGGAGCGCGTAGGCCGGGCGCTCAGGCGCCAGGGCTTCTGCGGGCGCGTGGTCACGCTGAAAATCAAGTACAGGGATTTTTCGCTGGTTACCCGCCGGGCCACCCTCACGGAGCCGACCTGCGCAACGCAGACTATTTTCAGCGCGGCGAAGGATTTGCTTGAAGCGCTGGACCCGCAGCGCCCCGTGCGGCTGATCGGCGTTGGCGTTTCCGGCTTTGACAATGCGCCGGCCCAGGGCTTTCTGCCCCAGGCCTCCCCGGCGCATGAAGAAGAACTCCGCCGCAGGCGCCTGGATAAGGCGCTGGATGCCATCGGGGATAAAATCGTTACAGGCCGGCTGCTCTGCGCCGGGAAACAATAAAGGAAGGCGGCTATGTCCATACTGGTAACAGGCGCGGCGGGCTTTATCGGCGCAAACCTCACGGCAGCCCTGCTCAGGAACGGGGAAAGCGTTGTCGGCATCGACAGCATGAATGACTACTACAGCGTAGAGCTCAAGCGCTACCGCCTGAAAACGCTTGATGAAACAGCCGCCGCATCCCGCGCCCCATGGGCTTTCCTCCAGGGCAACATCGCGGACAAGGCCTTCATCCAGCGCGTCTTTGCCGAATACGCCCCGTCCATCGTCGTCAACCTGGCAGCCCAGGCAGGCATACGCTACTCCCTTGTGAATCCGGACGCCTATATCGAATCAAACATCATCGGCTTCTACAATATCCTTGAAGCCTGCCGCCATTCCTACGACGGCGGGGCAAAAGGCGTGGAGCACCTGGTGTACGCCTCCAGCTCATCCATTTATGGATGCAGCCAAAAGTTTCCATATTCCACGGAAGACAAGGTGGACAACCCCATCAGCCTTTACGCGGCAACAAAAAAATCCAACGAGCTCATGGCCCATGCCTATGCCAAGCTCTACGACATCCCCATGACGGGGCTGCGCTTCTTCACGGCGTATGGGCCGGCAGGCCGGCCGGACATGGCCTACTTTGGCTTTACGGATAAGCTCCGAGCCGGGCAGGACATAAAGATTTTCAATTACGGCCGCTGCGAGCGCGACTTCACCTATGTTGACGACATCGCGGAAGGCATCAGGCTCGTCATGCGCCGCCCCCCTGCCCGCGCCCTGGGGGAAGATGGCCTGCCTGTGCCGCCCTATAAGCTGTACAATATTGGCAACGGCAGCCCGGTAAACCTGCTGGACTTTGTGGACATCCTCCAGCAGGAGCTGATAAGGGCAAGGGTGCTGCCAGAAGACTACGACTTTGAGGCGCACAAGAAGCTTGTGCCCATGCAGCCCGGTGATGTGCCCGTGACCTATGCCGACACATCCCCGCTGGAAAAGGATTTTGGCTTCAGGCCGCGCACCAGCCTCCGCGAAGGCCTGCGGAAATTTGCGGAATGGTACCACGCGTACTACATGCAGTAAAACGCCGCATGAGCATCTCTCCCAAGCCCCTTAGGGCAAGCTCTCCTGCCCCTGGCGGGCCTGCGTTCTCCTTCGGGAAAGCCACCGGAGGGGAGGCTCAAAATGAGGCAGCGCCCCCACCCTCCGCTCAGTGAACTTAATAAAAGCGGCTATGCCGCCGGCAATGCCGCCGCACAAAAACGCCGCTCCTGACCCCGTTTGGGCATCATGGAGCGGCGTTTTCCGGCAGGAGGATTTGCCGGCTGCGTCCCTAAAAACAAACGCCGGGGACCTGCAGCCAGGGTTCCGCTTTGACGCGTCAGGACACGGGCTCTGCCGCGTACAGGCCCGCCGCTGGATTGTGCGCGTACACGCGGTCCTTGACGACCAGCACGGTTGCCGGCGCGGCGGAGTATTTGAAAAAAAGCGAGTCGTGCCCCACGCAGAGGCCGATGACTATGTTAAAATCCGTGCCCTCCGCCTCAAGTTCCTTCGCCTGCATGATGGGGTTGCACATGGATTCGTGCCCGCAGCCGCGGTTCAGCTTCTTTTCCGGAGGGATGCCAACAAAGCTCTTGTCCACGGCGCCGATTTTGCAGCCCACGGTATAGGAGCGGATGCCGTGCGCATCGAGCAGCTTCTTAAAAAGGCGGGCTTCCTTCAGGAGACCAACACAGGGGGCAATGCCCACGTACCGGTACCCCATCCTCTTAATAAGCTCTATGGTTTCTTCAACGCGGGACATCTTCCCGTGGAATTCGCCCGCAATGCAGGCGGAAACGGCTGCCAGGCTGCGGATATCCGGATCGGCCTTATAAATGGCAAGCACGTCTTCAAGGCGCTTCTCATCGAGGTTCTTCGTCGGGCAAAACGGAGGATACTTTTCTTCGTCCCCGGAACGGCAGGGACGGGCCGCGCAATCCGAACAGCTATGGCTCTTTGAAGCGGGCATGGCTTTGCTCCCTATGCGAGGGCGGCAGGAAGGGGCGCAGGCTCCTCCCCGCCGGATAAGGTGACGTTACGCGAAGCTATGCCTTCGGGCTTGCAGCTGTCAAGCGCATCCCGCGCAAAAAGAAAACGGCTGCCCCGGGCTTAACGCGGGTGGTCACAAGCTGGCTGGCACCCTCCGGGAGCGCATCGCAGCCGCCCCTGACCAAACGCAGTCCTGCTGCATCCTCGCCAACCGCTGAGGCGACTGGCCTCGATGACGTTGCCGACAAAGCCTGCTCCAGCGGACTCTTCCGCAAGGATTAAGACGCTCCGCTGCGGATTGGCTAAAAAAATGGCGGCACGCGCTCCGGATAGGAACACATGCCGTTGGCTTATGGGAAACATGGCGGCGGGCTCTCAATATGGGCGCTCATGGCTGGGGACCATGCTCTTCCTCCCCGCGCCAGGCCCCAGATATCTCCTCCATAAAAGCACGTGCCTTTTAAAACACCATAAAGCCGTGATCATCCGCAACAGGATGAGGCTGGTACGGAGCCTCAAGCTCCTGGATTTCAGCCTCATCAAGCGCAATGTCCAGAGCGGCTACGGCCTCCTCAACGTGCCTGGGGTCGGTCGTGCCCACAATGGGGGCTGTAATGTAGGGCTTGGAAAGCATCCAGGCCAGCGCCTCCTGCGCCATGGAAACCCCGCGCCGTTCGGCAGCCTTCTGCAAATTGTCGATAATCGGGATATCCAGCCTTTCATTCCTGCCCCAGACAGCTGGGGAAATAGCATCCACGCTGTTCCGCGCTGTCACCGTGCCGCGGGGATGCGCGAGCCTCCCGCCAGCCAGCGGACTCCATGGCACAAGCCCTATGTGCTGATCCCGGCAGTAGGGAATCATCTCCCGCTCTTCCTCACGGTACATGAGGTTATAGTGGTTCTGCATGGTAACAAATTTCGTCCAGCCGTGCTTTTCCGCAATATTCTGCATTTTCTGGAACTGCCAGGCGTACATTGTGGACGCGCCAATGTAACGGGCCCTGCCGCTTTTCACCACATCGTGCAGGGCCTCCATCGTTTCTTCAAAGGGCACGGAAAGGTCGGGCCGATGGATCTGGTACAAATCCACATAGTCCATGCCCAGCCGCTTGAGGCTCTTGTCGATTTCAGCCATAATTTCCTTGCGGGACAAACCTCCTCCGTTGGGACGTCCCTTGCGCATGTCAAAGCGGACCTTGGTGGCTACCACAATGTCGTCACGGTCCAGGCCAAATTCACGGATAAGCCTGCCCGTAATTTCCTCGCTGGTGCCGTACTGATACACATTGGCCGTATCAAAATAATTGATGCCCAGGTCCACAGCCTTTTTGAAAATGCTCCTGGCATCGTCAAAATCACGCGCCCACGGGAAATCGCCGTGTTCCCTGCCTGGCGCGCCAAAGCTCATGCAGCCCAAACAAATGCGGGACACCTCTGCCCCCGTATTCCCTAACTTCACATATTGCATCAGCAACCGCTCCTTTGCGTGTGCGATCCCTTGCGCGCAGACAAGGCGACCCGCGTTTCAACAGCCTGCGCCTCTCACCTGTAGCTTACACGTTCGTGTTCCCCTGCCCGGACCCGCGCCGCAGATACCGCAAATCGCCATGCCAGTAAGAAGCAGTGGCCCCGCCGTCCATAAGGAAATCACTGCCGGTAATAAACTGTGCCCTGCCGCTCATAAGAAACGCCGCCAGATCGCCCACCTCGTCGGGAGTTCCGGCGCGCCCCGCAGGACACCTGGCCAGCATGGCGCGGTACCCCTCGCCACGTGGGCCGCGCAGTTCGTCATTGGCAAGCGGCGTGATGATGATCCCGGGGCTGATGGCATTGAGCCGCGCCCCGCGCCGCCCCCAGTTCACGCATTCGGCGGCCACGCGCAGCACATTGCAGCGCTTGGAAAGCTGATAGGCCCACAGCGTGCTGGTGATATTCTGCAAGAGTGGCAGCTTGAGCAAATCTTCCGTTGGCGTGGTGGCCAGCAGGTCATTTTCCTCAATGCTCAGGGGGGCGAGCCGGTGTCCGCTCTGCGAGGAAATGACGATGCCGGAGCCGCCCCTGGCAATGATTTTGCCGAATTCCTCCAGAATGACTGCCGTACCATAAAGGTCCACCTTGAGAATGGCATCCACCGGGGCCTGCGAGGGCGACACCCCCGCCGCGTTGACTACTCCTTGTACTGATCCCAAGCTGTCGGCCAGCCGGGCCAGCTCCACGATGGACGGACGAGAGGCAATGTCCACCGTTGTCGCAGTTACGGTGAAGCCAGCGTCGTCAAAAATACGGGCGGCGGCCTCGGCGTTATCCCTGCTCAGGTCGGCGATGACCACATGCCGCCCCGCACCCACGCGCCGGGCAATGGCCTGGCCGATGGAGCCCGCGCCAATCAAAACGACAACGTTTTTGCTTCCATCATTCATGCGGGGCTCCTCACCTGGTAAAATTGGTGAATACCGGCGGCTCCGTCTTGGGCAGGGGCACGCCTGCAGCACGGGCTGCCTCACGGCAGCGGAGGAAATAGGCCATGTTGCGGGCAAGGACGCGCATGTTGCACAGCCCCTCCTTATCTTCGGGCACCTGGTCCGGCGTCAGGGCAAACACATCGTTCCAGTAGCGCGAGGAGACCACGAACATCTCCTGGATGGTGAAATACTTATTGAGCTGCGAAAAGGCCATGGCCGAACCGCAGCGGCGGGCAACGGCAATGCCAGCCGCGGGCTTGAGGCGGAAGTCCCTGTTCTGGCCGCCCTGAAATTCCGAAAAAAAGAGCCTGTCCATAAAGGATTTCACATTGCCCGCCAAAGCGGCGTAATGCACGGGCGAACCAAAAATAAAGCCATCTGCCTTCCGTGCCAGTTCGCGGAACTCGTTGACCTTATCGTCGATGACGCACTTGCCCAATTCCGCGCATTTGCCACAGCCAAGGCAGCCGCTGACAGGTTTTGTGCCGACCCAGAAGGTATGGGTTTCTATGCCTTCCTCCTTCAGCGTTTTTTCCACTTCCGCAAGGGCAAGGCTTGTAGAGCCGTTTTTGTGAGGGCTTCCGTTAATAAGTTCTACCAGCATGGCATTTCCCCCTTACTTTTACAAAATACGTGCGTTTTTGAGCCAGCCGCGCAGGCTCTCATCAGCATCCGCAACAGCATAGCCGTAAATGGCAAGGCCCGGCAGCACTTCCGCGCCCGGGCAGAGCCTGGCAATATCCCTGGCGCTGCGGCCCATGCCGCTGCCTTCATGCGTGCAGAACGGCGCAATGCGCTTGCCCGCAAAATTGTATTGCTCAAGAAAGGTATGCACCGCCATGGGCATGGTTCCCCACCAGTTGGGATAGCCCAGGAGGATGGTGCCAAACGCCGCCATATCGGCCACAGTGCCTGTTACGGGCGGACGGGCATTATCGCGCAGCTCCTGCCTGGCTACCTCGGTGCAGCGCGTATAGTCCTCAGGATAAGGATGCGTGGCAATCCGAAACAGCGCTCCTCCGGTGAGCGCCTGGAGTTTTCTTGCCGCTGTTTCTGTGTTGCCCACGGGCAGGTTGACGATATTGCCCTGGACATAATTCCAGCCTGGGCGGAAAAATAGGCTATCAGTATGGGGCCTGGCATGGTTCCTCCGCATGGGTTGACAAAAATACTAAACAAGTGTTGCTTAACAAGCATTAAAGGAAAAATACACTCCATCTGAACAATTTTTGTGTTTTAGGAAACAAAATGGAAAAAATTGTTTCCTAACTTGGAGGAACAATGCTCATTCAGGGAACAGAAGACCTGCGCGTCCAAAAAACCATCGGGAACATCAACAGGACGTTCTGCGAGCTTCTTCTTGAAAGGGATTACGACCAGATTTCGGTAACGGATATCTGCGCGCGGGCCAAAATCCAGCGCAAGACATTTTACACCTACTATTCTTCCGTTGACGCGCTTCTGCGTGAAAAACTGGATGTCATGTCCCGCGGCTATATCCAGCGCATCAAAAAATATTCCGTGCCGGAACAGATTGCCGAGATCAACCGGGAATTTTACATCTATTCCGCTGAGCAGGGAGAATTATACGAAAAAATCATCTGCAGCGCCGCCTACCGCTCCATCGGCAACGATCTGCTCAATGACCTTGTGCGGAAAACATGGCAGGATTCCCCCTGGTTCAAACGCCTGAGCCTGTATGAGCAAAACATTTTGCTGACCTTCGTGTACAGCACGGGCGCGGGGCTGTACAGGCAATGGGTGAATGACGGAAAAAACATCCCCCTGGAAAACATGATTCTGCTTGCGGAACAGCTTCTGGAGCAGGGCATCCATGGCTTCAGCAAGACGCTGCGCAAAGAATACGCGTCTTCGCAGCGCCCCCAATAGAAAACCCTTTAATAAAAAGCGGCTGGGAAACATTGCAAAAACGCCGCCCCTGATCCCGTTTGGGCATCATGGAGCGGCGTTTCCGACAGGAGGATTTGCCGGCTGCATCCCGGGAAACAGGCGCCGGGGATGTGCAGCCCAAGTTCCTTTTTGAAGCGCGAATACGTGGCCGTGCACTGTGCAGCCGCGGGGTTGTGCCCGTGGCCTATGCCGGCACCTCCCCGCTGGAAAAGGATGAAGCCGCTTCATCCCGCACGGGCCCGGAGCCTCCGTAATGGTGGAGCGGTGAGCGGATCTCTTCAAACGGGGGGAGGTCGAAATCGCTGCAGCGGCATGGGATGAGCGTTTCGATGAAGGAACATGCGCCGCTCTGCAGGCGGACCTGGACAGGGCTGCTGAGCTTTACCGCCTTGGGCGCATACGAGGCCACATGCGCCGCGGCCTTCCGCAGCTCCTCCCTGAATAATTCGGATTCGGGTGAAACAAGCGGGCGGACCAATGCCGTTGGACCGGGAACATCAAGAACCTTCACCTGAAAATCGCCGGGCTGCCGGGCTAAGGCAAGCGCCTCGTTATCGCTTTCATTGCGGCCAATGCTCAGCCAGAGCGTCCGCAGCCAACCCTGGCGTCCGATATCGGCAAGACTGAAATCTTTCGCCGTGGGCAGGGCAAGGCGCGTTAAAACAGGCCAGTAACGCCTGGCTTTTTCTTTTTCGGCGAGCTTGCAGCCGCCGGCCGGGCTTGGGATTTCCGCAATCCCCA
>JAGADT010000027.1 GCA_017613475.1 Desulfovibrionaceae bacterium
AACTCGCCCATCTGCTCATTTCCCTGATCAAAGGCTTCGTTGCCCATATCCTGCAGGAGCGTTATGCCTTCGCGGTTGGCACAGAGCGGGTTGGTCAGGCGCTGGAGCAGGTTGGCTTCCTTTTCCAGCTGTCTGCGGATGCGCTGCGCCTCTGCATCAGGCGTTTCGCCTCCCTTGCCCCTGAGGAAGGCAAACTCATCTGGGTTGAAATCTTTCGTGCGGCCGATGTCGAGGGAGTCGGCGGCGTTGAGCAGCATGGCCTCCACGGTCTGGCCCTTGTGTGAGTCAATGGCGTCCCTGACCTGCTGCTCGTAGGCTTCGCCCATGGAGCCAGGGCCAAAGGCGTTGTTCATGGACTCGGCGGCCATGTTGGCGCTGCGTGACTCCCAATGGTCTGTGCCGGTGCCCAGCCTCCCCATGTCGTGGCAGGCAATGCCGCAGAGCACAGCGTTTTTATCCACCCGGATGCCCTGTTCCTCCAGCATGTTGCACATGGCGTTGGCAAAGATGTAGGCCCGCGCGATGTGCCCGCGGCCGTGCACCGAGGTGCCTTCTTCAAAGGTCTTCTCGTGGTTCAGGTAGCTTTCCATCACCTGCACGCAGAAGGCGCGGCGCTGGGCCTCGTTCTGCGGCATGGTCTGCGGGTTGGCCGGGGCGGGCATGGGCGCGTAGCCCGGGTGCAGCCCGTCCAGCCTTTGCGCAAGCTTTGGCGCGGCTTCGCGCAGGGCGGCGCGCAGCGGCTCCTGCAGCAGCGACAGCTCGCCCGTGAAAGGCTCTATGTTCTTAAAGTCCTTTCCGGCTTCTTGCCCTGCCCTGGTCCCCGTCAGGAGCAGCTGGTTGTAAATGACGTCGATATGCGCGTAGTCTTCGCAGTCCTGCAGCTCAGGATCCTGGATGATGCTCTTTATCTGCCCCATCATGGCGCGGTTTTCCTGGCTGTTCAGGCGCTCGAAGAGCTTCTGCATGGCCGCGCCGTCCATGGGCGGCTCGCCGTTTTTAAGCAGCGCCAGCGACATAAAGGAAACGCGGTCCTGCTCGACGTTTTTGTTTTCTGTGCCGAAATCGGGGTCATTGAAGGCGTTGATGACCTCCACAAGGTCCTTATCCATGCCCGCGGCAAGGGTGTTCATGCGGCGGAACACCTGTTCCGGAGGTATTGGCGGCTCTGCGCCGGCCATTTCCTTCAGCAGCTCGGCCAGCTTTTCGGCATGCTTCAGGATGGTGCGCAGCTCTTCAACCGTGCGCAGGTCCTTGGCGGAAACAACCCAGGTGGCCACGGCTGCCCGCTGCGCTTCGGTAAACGGGTATTTCGTAAGTTCACGCAAGAATGCTGCCTTTTGCTTCAGTATAGGATTCGCCGCGTTTTCAAAGGCCATGGTGAGGATGTCGTCAACGGTGTTCGGTCCGGGGCTGGACATGATCTTGTCCACAGCGTCAAGGAATTTCTGGCCCAGTTTGGCCAGGGCGTTGCCCTCGAGCCGCAGCACCCCTTCAGGCAGCCCGTGTGCCAGGCTGTGGTCCTGCACAAACGCGCGGACCTTCTCCCCCAGGTTCTCCAGATACGCGTTTTTGCCCGCCTCCAGGGCTGCCTGGTCTATGTGCCGCATGTTGAAGGCGTCCTGCTTCAGCATGTCCCTGTCCACGGCGTCATTGTCCAGTATCTGGCTGTTTTCGTCTTCAATGAGCGTGACCTTGATGCCCGTGTCCTGTTCGTATTTCCTGGCCTGGGCGCGCAGGGCGGCGCGTTCGTCTTCGGGCACGTCATCCATGTCAATGCGGATTTCCGCAATGTCGCGGCTGGGGATGAGCGGCCCCTGGATATGGGCTTCGATGTACTGCACGTTGTTCAGGACAATCCTGGCGCTGTTGCCCTTTTTGTTTTCCATGACGGCGCGGGCCAGGCTGTTGCCGGCCACCGAGTCCATATGCGTGATGAGCGCTTCCAGGTTGTCGTGGGTGGCCATGACGCCGCGCGTGGCTTCGGCGTCCCCAAAGCAGTCCGTAAGCAAGCTCTTGAAGAAGCTGTAAATGGATTCTTCTTTTTCCGGGTCAGGGTCGAGGAGGTGGAGGCGGACGCTTTCCGGAGGACTGCCCGGCTTAAACATGGTCACCGTGGCGTCGGGCGTTGCGGCAATTTCGTCCAGGAAGGCTTCAAAGTCCTTTCGTTCCTGCGAATTGGGGTCCTTCAGAGCGAGCTTCAGGCTATCCGGAATGTTAGCGCCGTCCAGAAGCTTGTAAAAAACTTGCCTCCGCTCCTGCGAAACATTGACCCTGGCTGCAAAAAAGGTGTCGTTGGCAATATAGGTGGCGCGCTTGGCGGCTTCGGGCTTGAGCACAACGGCGGAACGCCCGTAGTTCGCGTTTGAGCTGATCGCGCCGCCGCGCCGCCTCTGAATGTTGAGCGCGCCGTATATGGGGCGTTCGTCGGCGTTGATGCTGTGCCCCTTGAGTTCAGGGAAGAGCACCCCTTCCGTTGAGGCGCGTTCGTCCACATAGCCTGGTCCCTTGGGGTCGATGCCCTGGTCATGCAGGTGATGGATGTTGACCATGGGGTCGTTGGGGTGCTCGAAAATGGAGTTGGCCCCGCCGATGAGGTATTCCGTCTTGATGTTGATGGTCAGTTCCGACTTGCGCAGCGTGTCGCCCAGTTCCTTGACTGTTACGCTGTCAAGCCCCCGGGCGTTCAGCTTGGCCTGTTCCGCCTGGGCGCTCTTTTCGCGCAGGGTGGCGCTTCTTGCGCCGACTTCGGTCAGGGAAAGGAGGTTTGCCGCCGTAATGTCGTGCCCTTCCGCATGGCTGGCAACATCCCGGGGGTTGCCGCCGAACTGGGTGGACAGCCTCTGCGGCATGGGAGCGCCTTCCTCGACCTCTTCCGGCAGCCCGCTGAAGGAAAGGTCGCCCGTCTGGGAGTAGTTGATCTGCTCTGTGGATGCCCGGTTGCTGATTTCCTTGAGCACCAGGGCCTGCAGGTCAAAGAGCTGGGCGGCGGCCCGGCGCGCGTCGCGGGCTTTGGGGTTGGTCTGCCCCTCGTGCATGAGCGCCGTTTGCAAAAGGTCCATTTCGGCGGAGGTGAAGGACTGGTAGACGGCGGAAAGCTCGCGGTTTGAAAGGCTTTCGACCGCCGCCGCAAAGGTCCACATGGTATCTTGCTTCTGGGCCAGGGTGAGCTGGCCCAGCTTGTCCAGGCGGTCGGCATGGGTCTGCATGGCCTTGAGCGCTCCAAGCAGTCCCTTGGCGTCCAGCGTGTCCGTGCGGGTGAAGAGCGTTTTCAGCGCGTCTTCGGCGCAGCTTTTCAGGCCCTCTTTGCCCCGCTCGATTTTGGTAGCCGTCTTGTATCCGGCATAGGGAATCTTTGCCGACTGGATTTCATCCAGGCGGATGGCCGGACCACTGCCCAGCTGGACCTTGTGTTCTCCGAAAACACCGGTTGATTCGGTGATCCCGCGGGAGGCTAGTTCGCTCTGAACGGCTGCATCGGGGATGATCCTTGGCATGGTGAACACTCCTTGTGGGGCAATGGTCCGTGGCGCTTAGCCAAGGATACGGGTCCTGGTCTGGTTTATGTTCTGCTGGATGGCATCCTGCGAGGAAATGGCCTTCTGGATCAGGGACTTGAGGGCTTCATCCAGGCTTTCCAGCTGCTGCTGGGTGGCGCGGATGCGCTCCACGTTGCCTTCCTGCTCCTTGAGCTTGGCGTCATACTGTGAGGCAATGAACTGCCCGATGCTGCCAAGGATGTTGTTGCTGCCGGTCATGCAGGAATTGAAGCAGGTGATCTTGTTGTTCAGGGTCATGTTGGCAGTCTGCGTGGCCTGCGCGGCTGCGCTGTTGGCCTGGGCCATGATGTTCGCGGGGATGTTTTCCGCGCCGGGTTCAAAGCCGTTGGCCTGGAGGACGTTGTTTTTTGCCGCGTCCCCGGCTGATTCGGCGGCGGTCCCGCCCTTGACAGACATCCTCATCACC
>JAGADT010000194.1 GCA_017613475.1 Desulfovibrionaceae bacterium
CCGTGGTGCCGGAGGTGTACTGCATGTTCACCACGTCATAGGGCGAAACCTGGGCTTTCCGCGCTTCGTACTCCTCATCGGAAACCATCACGGACATGGCCATGATTTCCGGCAGGGAGTACATGCCCCTGTGCTTTTCCACGCCAAGGAACATCACGCGCTTCAAGTGCGGAAGGTCTTCGCTGTGCAGGTGCCCGCGTTCCTGGCGGCGAAGCTCAGGCACCACATCGTACAGGCATTTGATATAGTCGTGATCGCGGAAGCCATCGATAACGAAAAGGTTTTCGCAGTCGGACTGCTTGAGCAGGTAGTGGATTTCTTCCCTGCGGTAGTTGGTGTTGACCGTCAGGAGGATTGCGCCGATGCGCGCCGTAGCGAACATGAGCGCCACCCAGTAGGGCACGTTCGTCGCCCAGATGGCCACCTTTTCCCCGTGCTGGACGCCAAGCGCCATCAGCCCCTTGGCCAGGTTGTCCACGTTGTCGGAAAATTCCCGCCAGGTCTGGCGGTAATCCCGGTCAACGTAAATGACGGCGTCGTTATCCGGACAGGTCTGGACGGCCTCGTCCAGAATCTGCCCCAGCGTGCGCTCACGCAAAACAAAAGGTTGTTCTTTTTGTTCTTCAGCCATACGAACAGCTCCCACATCAATCGGGGTTGTAAATCACGGCGTAAATGCCGGCCGGCTCGTTGCCTTCCGCGCCAACGTAGTGCGGCACAATGGAATTGTAGTAGATGGTGTCGCCGGGCTCCAGGAAAAACGTTTCGTTGCCGTAAATGACCTTGAGCCGGCCGGTATGGAGGATGATGAATTCCTCGCCCTGGTGGCTGGAAAGCTTGTGGTCTTCTTCCGGCTCAGGCTGAATCTGCACAAAGAACGGCTCCATGGCCCGGTCGCTCTTGCCGCGGGCCAGGGAATGGTAGCAGTAGGCGGCGCGCTTGTCGCGGGCGCGCTGCATGGCAAGGTCCACATTGCGGTCATCCGCGCGGCTGATAATGGGATCGCGGCTGATCTGGTCATCCATGAAAGTTCCTAGTCGGACATTCAGAGCACGGGCGATTTTTTCAAGCGGACCGATGGAAGGGCACAGGCTTTCTTCTTCCAGGGTCGTAATAAAAATTTCGGTAAGGCCGGTGGCTTCCGCCAGGTCCTTACGGGACATGTTTTGATTTTCACGCCACTTCTTGATACGTGCGCCGAGTTTTGAAGGATCAGACATGGATTTTCTCCAATTAAAGTAAGCGGCGGCGGACGCCCTACGTCCAGTGCCGCAGTTGGACCTGTTTTTATACATAAAAGCCCGCCTGGAATCAAGACGCTGTTTTTTTCCATCAGGCTGCGCTACCTTGCCCCTGAAAACAGAATCGGCCATGCTGAAAAGCTATGTTCCGCAAACAGGGGAAACGCTTATGACGAGGCTTTTCGCGCTGCTTGCAGCGGCTTTCCTTGCCCTGCTGCCCGCTGCGGCCTGTGCCGCACCCTCCCGCGTGGTCGCGCTCGCCCCAAGCCTCGCCGTGCTCGCCCTTGACCTTGAGGCCGGGCACCTGCTTGTGGGCAAAGCCGAGGGAGGCAGCGAACCCAGGCTGAAGCACCTGCCTTCCATTGGTTCCTACGCGCGGCCAAGCCTTGAACGCATAGCAGGCCTGAAACCGGACCTCTGCCTCGCCATTAAGGACGGCACGCCGCCGGAAACCGTGCGCAGGCTCAGGGCGGCGGGCTTCCCCGTGCTGGTGCTCGCGCCTGAACATTTCGCAGGGCTTGACGAAGCCATACGGCAGCTTGGCGATGCCCTGGGGAAAAAGTCCGAAGCCGCACGGCTCCGCCGGATGATGGCCGCGCGCCTTGCAAAGGTCGACGCCGCAGTGGCTTCCCTGCCGGCTTCGGAGCGGAAAAAGGCCCTGATCCAGGTGCAGGGCACGCCCCCCATGTTTGCAGGCCCGGCAACGTTTTCCGGGGAGCTGCTGCGCCGGGCTGGCGGCAGCAGCCCGCTCCCTGCCGCTCCCCCCTACCCCCGCGCCGGCGTCGAGCAGGTCCTTGCCATGCAGCCGGAAGCCATTATCATCTCCGGCATGGCCTGCTCTGAAGACGCCGCCGAGCTCTGGCGGCGCCTCCCCGGGCTCCCTGCCGCCAGGAGCAAACGCATTTTCATTGTGGACGCCGACCTTTTTTCCCAGCCGTCCCTGCGCAGCCTGGATGCGCTGGAACAGCTGACAGAACTTCTGCACCCGGGGCTGCTCAAGCGCGGCAGCCATAGCAACGGAGGAACCCATGGGGCTGGAAATTGAACGCAAGTACCTTGTGAAAAACGACAGCTGGCGCGGGCTTGGCACCCCTGTTTCCCTGCGCCAGGGCTACCTCTGCCTTGATCCCGAAAGGGTGGTCCGCGTCAGGGCCGCCGGAAACAAGGGCACCATAACCATAAAGGGCAAAACCCAAAGCCTCGCGCGGACGGAGTTCAACATCCCCATCTCCAGGGAAGACGCAGACGCCATGCTGGACAGCCTCGCCCTCAGGCCCCTGATTGAAAAAAACAGGACCTGCATTCCCTTTGCCGGGCACATTATCGAGGTTGACGAATTTTTCGGGGAGAATGCCGGCCTTATTGTTGCCGAAATTGAACTTGAAAGCGAAACGGAACACGTTGACCTGCCTGAATGGATAGGGCAGGAAGTCACCGGGGACCCCCGCTACCTTAACGCGAACCTCATCCGCAATCCCTATTCGGCATGGAAGCAGCGCGGCTGACGCCTGCCCGCCCCTGAGTCCGCAGGGCCATGCCTGAACCGCAAAGGAGCATACCATCATGAGTTTGACGCTCATCATCATGTACGCCGCAGTCGGCACTGTTGCCGGGATCATTGCCGGACTTCTTGGCATCGGGGGGGGCATCGTCACCGTGCCCCTGCTGCACCTTGTGCTCAATTACCAGGGCATAGACGGCGCGCTGATCCATAAAATCGCCATCGGCACCTCCCTTGCGGGCATCATGTTCACCGTGGTTTCAAGCGCCGCAGCCCACCACCGCCGCGGCTGTGTCGACTGGAAAACCGTCCTCCACTTCACGCCCGGCATCCTGGTGGGCGCGTGGTGTGGCGCGTATATCGCGTCCAGAATGCCCGCCCAATACCTCCAGATCGTTTTCGTGATTTTCCTCACCTACGTGATCTTCAACATGCTTGCCGGCAAAAAGCCCAAGCCCTCGCGCCATCTGCCCGGCCCCGCAGTGCTCAGCGCCGTTGGCTTCGTCATTGGCTGCGCCGCCGGGCTTGTGGGCATTGGCGGCGGCACCATCTCCATCCCCTACCTGCTCTGGAATAACGTGCCCATGCTCCTTACCATCGGCACGGCTGCCGCCATCAGCTTTCCCGCCGCCGTTTCCGGAGCCATTGGCAACGTCTTCAACGGCTGGAACACGCCGGGCCTGCCGGAAGGCTCGCTGGGCTTTGTATACGCCCCCGGGCTGCTCTGCCTTGTTGCCATGAGCATGCTTATGGCGCCGGTGGGGGCAAGGCTTGCCCACAGCCTGCCCGTGCCCACGCTGAAAAAATGCTTCGCCTGCGTGCTCATTGTGGTGGCCATTAAAATGCTTTACGGCGCAATCCAGGCGCTGTAACGCTTCCCGCCCTGGCAAAGCAGCTGTGCATCCCGCATGCAAAAAGGCCCCAGGAGGCAATCTCCAGGGGCCTTTTTGTATGCACAACAGGCTGCAGCAGGCTAGCGCACCAGCCTGCCGATGCGCTTCCAGCGGACCTTGCCTGAACGGTCCCATGACCAGTAGATGCGCCACGCCTTGCCGCGGATGGAGGTCCTGTCCACAAAGCCCCAGTAGCGGGAATCCGCGGATTCGTCGCGGTTATCACCCATCACAAAGTATTTTCCCGGCGGCACCGTCAGCGGCAGGAAATTGTCGCGGCTGAAGGACGGCGGCTGGGTAGACTGGGTGTACGGCTCATCCACTTTCTCGCCGTTGCGGTAGAGCTGCCGCTCACGCATTTCCAGCGTATCGCCCGGCACGCCGACAATGCGCTTGATAAAATCCTGCGAAGGGTCCCTGGGATAGCGGAACACAATAATGTCGCCAACCTGCGGGGCCTTGCCCTCGATAAGGTAGTTATCGGAAAAAGGCTGCTTCAATCCGTACAGGAACTTGTTGACCAGGAGAAAGTCGCCTATCTGCAAGGTTGAAAGCATGGATCCTGAAGGAATCTTGAATGCCTGGAGGAAAAACGTGATGACTATGGCCGCAACAGCAACGGCCCATAGGATGGATTCTATATATTCCCCCAAAACAGACTTATGACGTTTTCCAAGCATAACGGCTCTGCCTTGCGGTTATTGTGCGCAATACTTCTTTTCAAGCTCCGCACCGGAGGCGGCAACGGATTCGGCGAACTTCTGGCGCGCCGCGCGCAGGCGGCTGCGCAGCGCCTCGTCATGAAGGGCCAGAATCTGCGCGGCAAGCCATGCCGCGTTGCGGGCGCCGGCCTTATCCAGGGCGACGGTGGCAACGGGAAATCCCGGAGGCATCTGCACGGTGGAAAGCAGGGCATCCATGCCGTTCAGCGCGGAAGCCGCCACAGGAATGCCGATAACGGGCTTGAGCGTCCTCGCGGCAACAGCGCCGGCAAGGTGCGCCGCCATGCCTGCCGCGCAGACATAGACCTGGCAGCCTTCCGCTTCCAGGCGGTCAACCAGGCTGGCCGTCCGTTCAGGGGTCCTGTGCGCGGAAGTCACCGTAAACAGGTACGGAATTTCAAGCTGCTTCAAAATCTCGGCGCAGGGGGCCACTACCGCTTCATCCGATGCGGATCCAATAAAAATAGCAACGTTAACACCCATAACGCGTTTTCCCTTCCTTACTTTTTCCCCGCCGTGCGGCGCAGGCCCTTCTGCCCAATATCAGAACGGTAGCGGCTGCGCTCCATGCGCACATGGCTGAGCGCGGCGTAGGCATTGCCGGCGGCAGCGGCAAGGTCATTCCCGCGCGCGGTTACGCAGAGCACGCGCCCGCCGTTGGCAACAATCTTTCCGTCCTTCCTGGCGGTGCCGGCCTGAAATACCTTGGCGCCATTGGCCTCGGCCTCGGCAAAGCCGGAAATTTCCATGCCCTTGGGGTAGGAACCCGGATAGCCTTCGGCAGCAACCACCACGCCCAGGGCGGAATCAGGGGAAATGCGCAGCGCCGTATCCTTCAGGCGGTGGTCAAAACACGCCTCGATGATGTCAACAAGGTCGCTTTCCAGCCGCATAAGCAGGGGCTGGCATTCAGGATCGCCAAAACGGGCATTGTATTCCAGCACCTTGGGGCCGTCTTTGGTCATCATCAATCCGGCGTAAAGGATGCCGGTGAAGGGGTGCCCCTCGCGGGCCATTTCACGGATGACCGGGCGGATCACCAGGTCCGTCATGGACTCCAGGTCCCTGTCAGGCAATACAGGCGCGGGGCTGTAGGCGCCCATGCCGCCGGTATTGGGGCCGGTATCGCCGTCATACGCGGCCTTGTGATCCTGCGCGGAAGGCAGGGGCAGCGCTGTTTCACCATCGCAGAACGCGAGCAGGGAAACTTCCTCCCCTTCAAGGAAATCTTCTATGACCACATGGGCTCCGGCCTCGCCGAACGCCCTGCGGCCCATGATATCCGCAACAGCCTCAAGCGCTTCGCCCTCGGTTTTGGCCACAATAACGCCCTTGCCGGCGGCAAGGCCATCGGCCTTAACAACAATGGGGGCGCCCTTCTGGCGGATCCAGGCCTCGGCTTCGTCCTGACGGTCAAACACGCGGCACGAGGCCGTGGGCACGCCCGCCTTTTCCATCAGGCGCTTCGCAAACGCCTTGCTGCCTTCTACCTGCGCGCACCATTTGCTGGGGCCGAAGCAGCGGAAGCCGGCCTCGCGCATGGCATCCACCACGCCAAGGGTCAGGGGCAGCTCAGGCCCGGGTACAACCAAATCCACCTTCCGTTCACGGGCAAGCGCCACAAGGGCCGGAATATCCCCGGCATCCACTGGGACATTCTCCCCTTCCAGGGCCGTGCCTCCGTTGCCCGGGGCAATAAGCACTTCACTCACCCGCGGGCTCTGCCGCAGTTTCCAGGCCAGGGCATGTTCTCTTCCGCCAGATCCAATAATAAGCACCCGCATAATGTTCCTCCGCGGCGCGTGACAAACAGAGTTCAAAAGGATAAAAAGGAAACGCGCAGCCTTTCGCCCTGCGAAAGGCTGAATGCCTCCCTGAATCTGTTATGATAGTCACTTGCGGTGCAAAAGACAACTGCCGTCAAGGGCAGCACCCGGCTTCCCGGTTTTTTTTCGCACTTCCGGCCGCCATGCCTTAGACCAAAAGCAGGGACTTCCGCACACGCCGCCCCGTGCGCAGCCCAAGCAGCCGCACAGGCACAACATAAAGGAAAAATGCCATGACCACGGACCGCTTTCTGCCTGATCTGCCAGACGACAAACTGGCCCGCATCCAGCTTGAAGGACTGCGCTGGACTGTAGGCCACGCCATGAATAACGCCGTGTATGCCGAACGCCTGAAAAAAGCCGGCGTTTCCGGTCCTGAAGACATCCATTCCCTGGAAGACCTGCAGCGCCTCCCATTTACAACCGTGGAGGACCTGCGCGACGGCTACCCCCTGCCGCTGCTCTGCGTCCCGGAAAAAGATATTGTCCGCATCCACGCCTCTTCCGGCACCACCGGAAAGCGCAAGGTCCTGGCCTACACCGCCAATGACACGGCCAACTTCGCCCTTCAGATGGCCCGCTGCTACGAAATGGCCGGGCTCACGAAGGAAGACCGCATACAAATCGCCGTCGGCTACGGGCTCTGGACAGCCGGAGCGGGCTTCCAGGCCGGCAGCGAGCTTTTTGGCGCGTTCACCATCCCCATTGGACCCGGCAATCTCGACATGCAGCTCCAGCTCATGAAGGACCTCAAATCCACCTGCATCGGCTGCACGGCCTCCATGGCCCTGCTCCTTGCTGAAGAGGTGGAGCGCAAGGGCCTCCGCGACAGCCTCTCCCTGAAGAAAATCATCTTCGGCTCCGAGCCGCACAGCCTCAAGATGCGCCAGGCCTTCACCGAAAAGCTCGGCGTGGAGCACACCTACGACATTGCCGGCATGACGGAAATGTACGGTCCGGGCACGGGGCTCAACTGCGACGAATGCGACGGCATCCACTACTGGGCCGACCTTTTCATCCACGAAATCGTTGATCCGCACACGCTCAAGCCCGTGCCTGACGGGGAAGTCGGCGAACTGGTCGTCACCAGCCTGCGCAAGGAGGCCGTGCCGCTCATCCGCTACCGCACGCATGACTTAACGCGCATCGTCCCCGGGCAGTGCGCCTGCGGGCGGCGCATCCCCCGCCACGGGCACATCCGCGGCCGCTCCGACGACATGATCATCTACCGCGGCGTGAACATCTATCCCGGTCAGCTTTCCGACGTGCTCAATGGCTTCGCCGATGTCGGCGGGGAATACCATGTGGAGCTGACGCGCAGCGAAGGCCTGGATTACATGGCCATGAAAGTTGAACGCGCCGGCGGCGTTTCCTCCGACAACGATAAAAATCTCGCCCAGGCCGTGTCCATGGAGCTGCACAAGCGGATCATGGCCAGGATTTCCGTGGAAATTGTTGATCCAGGGACCCTGCCGAGGGCCTTTGGCAAATCAAAGCGCGTTACCGACAACCGCCTGGAATAGCGCTTCCATCCCCAGGCGCAAAAAGCGGGCCCGCTCCACGTCAGGAGCAGGGCCCGCTTTTATGTTTTCCGCAGGAAACGCGGCGTTATTTCAGCAGGGGAAGGGCTTTTTCAAAAACGGCCTCCGGGGCAAGCCCGCTCAGGCAGCGCAGGCCGTGCTGGCAGC